>NZ_JAKKRM010000007.1:0-226807 GCF_025654295.1 Shewanella sp. SM23 | reverse complement strand
TGGAACCACCTGATCCCATCCCGAACTCAGAAGTGAAACGCAAACGCGCCGATGGTAGTGTGGGGTCTCCCCATGTGAGAGTAGGTCATCGCCAAGCGCCTAATTTAGGTTAACGTGTAAACGTTAAGCTAAAGGAGCGGTAGTTCAGTTGGTTAGAATACCGGCCTGTCACGCCGGGGGTCGCGGGTTCGAGTCCCGTCCGCTCCGCCAACATTAAGAGATAAGCCTCATCGAAAGATGAGGCTTTTTTCGTTATGGCGTCGCGGATAATTCGTGTCAGTGACGCACATGCTTCGGGCTCGAAGCATGTGGTTATCGTCATAGTCGGCCATCCCAATTCCTACGAGTGTACGTTATTGTTATTCGGATCAGTCCGAGATAATTTTAATCTCTTGGCTTGTAGCTGACGCTCTATCCCTACTGGTAACGTCTATTTTTTTCTCGTCCTAATTGACTTAATATCGTTTATATTGAAGTATTTATTATTAAGCAGATACTTAAATTCCAAGAATGATTGAAATTGAGTAATTTGCCCCAAGATCGTCTTAAGTGCTGCAGTTTTGTAGCGTCCATCAATGAGGTCTATGCCATGCTTTATGATTTAACGGTTGTACAATTTAGCAAGATGCTGAAAAATTTAAGCGTTATTCTTGAAAAAGGCGAATGCTTCGCAAACCTCAAGAAAGTTGATATGGCGGTGCTATTAAACTCACGTTTAGCGCCGGATCAATTCAATCTTATTCGCCAAGTTCAAATTGCCTGCGATACTGCCAAAATTGGCGTAGCACGTTTGACTGATAACTTAGATACAGTACCAAAGCATGATGATAGCGAGACGACGCTGGCTGAGTTGCAAGCGCGTATTAGCTCGGTTTTGGATTATTTAGCGACGTTTAAAGCGGATGATTTTGCTAATGCGGCCACGATCCATGTCTCACAACCACGATGGGAAGGAAAATATCTTACAGGTTATGAGTTCGCCATTGAGCACGCTATTCCGAACATTTACTTCCATGTAACAACAGCCTACGCGATTTTGCGCCACAACGGTGTTGAAATTGGCAAGAAAGATTACCTCGGCGCTATGCCATATAAGTCGTAAATCTAGGCTAGATGTAGTACTGTTGCGTAGCCTAATTGTTGCGCAGCAGCGCTTTGCCGCTCGAGCTTACCAACCTTTCTGCATTACTACCTGTTCTTTCTCTACCTATGTTATGCCGCTTTGTCGCCGTGAAATTTAGGACTCGTTAGGGTTCTGTTGCGTCGATGAAGTCAATCAATACTCAGTTTTTCATTTCGACCTTATGTCTCGATCGTCTTCATCCTATCAGCATGTATTTAATCTTGTTGGCTTAGATGAATGATATGGACCGTAAGTCTATGAGTCGCCAAATTATCTGTTACTTAAATAGTGAATGGCGAATTGACTCATTATAGATGACCTGTTTTTTCGTCTAGAGCAGGGATTTACTGGAAGAGCCTATTTAAGGTTCTAATTAAAGGAGTTAGCTATGTCTATCGAATCTCAAGCCGTCGAGAGTCCTACTGATGCAACGACAACTGATTTACCGATGAAGAGCAAGAAAGCCAAAAAAGCCGCCATTACCAGTGGTTTGCGTCTCAAAGACAAGTTGACCCAAGACACTCGCCGCCGAATTGAAATTCTGCACGAGCAACGCCAACTATCCAATCGTTTCGGTGTGGATATTGAAATTGACTAAAGCCTTTGGCTTGTCGCTAAGTATTAGATATCACATCTAGATATTTAGCCAGCATGTACAGCTTCACGACGCCCGTCGTGAGGCTTGCTCACTCTCCTTAAACATTCACTTCTTAAATTTATATTCCATTATCGTGACCATCTCGCCCATATAATCTTCCCGTGAAATCTTTGACCAACCAAGTGTCTGATAAAAGTCTGCTTTGTCTGCGGTAAACAAATATATTTTTTGTAATCCGAGTGCTTTGGCATAATCAACGACGGCATTGACTAATAATTTCCCTAAGCCTTTATTTCGATAGTGTGGATTAACATACACATTGGCGAGCCAAGGACTTAAGTCGGTTCGGCTGTCCATATCGGCGACGATTAATGAAGATGATCCCATCACTTGATTTGCCTGTTCGCAGATAAACATCTTGGGGATGGCGGCGTCAGTTAAATACTCGTTCATTTCCTCAATCAACGTAGTGACTGAAGCATTCGCAGAACTCAAATGTGCCCATGCTTGATGATGCCACTCCGCCAATTGTGGAATGTGTTGCGGGGCCGATTTTAGGTCGATAACTTTCATATAAATCTCTAGACTGATTGCTGAAAGGGGGAATGGGCAAATTATACCCTCTATTGGCTTGCATGAACTTAGTGGTCATAGGCCGAGTGAGTATACCGCTTAATTCGGGATCGGCAGAAATACGCTGGCTTTAAGCCCGCCTTGTTTCGCATGGCTAAAACCGAGTTCGCCTTGATAACTGTCGACGATATCTTTGCAGATAGATAATCCTAAACCATGGCCCTGGATGCTTTCATCTAGCCGAATGCCGCGCTCAATGATAACGGACAGCGCGGCATCGGAGACGCCTTCGCCATCATCACTCACTTCTATCCCATAGCCTGTGGTTGGCACGTTCTGCTGACTGATATGGATCTCAATATTTTTGCTACCATGCTTGCAGGCATTATCCAGCAAGTTGCCTAAGAGTTCGAGTAAGTCATCCCGATCAAACGGCATCACTAAGCCGCTCGTGTAATGGCTATGAATAATGCGGTCTGGGTAAATGCGCTGCATCACTTGAATCAGTGGCGCTAGGTCGTCATCGAGGACAGTATAACGCCCTGGAGTGGACAGGCCGACAATCTTAGTGCGCTTAAGCTCTCTCTCGATGATGTGGTGCAGGTTTGCGAGCACCTTGCCGCCCTCACTCCGCTGTTCTGGTTGAAGGCTTTCTAGGTAGGACTGCAGCCCTTGTAACGGACGTTTCATTTCGTGGGCTAAGTTACCCAAGGCATTACGGGAGCGTTGTACTCGCTGGCCCAATTGATTGACTAAACGATCTATCTCTTCGATCAGTGGGACTATCTCGCTTGGTACTTGGTCAGGATTGATTTCTTGCCCTTGGGTGCGCATTTGCCGGATAGCTTCTGGCATCTGCTCTAAGGGTTTAAAACCGCGTTTAAGTAATTGATACTGTGCTATTAATAGAATAACAATCGTGAGCAACACGGCTGCGCTGGCAAAGGCTAAAAACTGCACTTGGGTTTGTTCGATCTCGCTGATGTCTTCTGTCACCCACAGGATAACTAACTGATCATCTTTGATAACGGCCTGACTGAACATCAGCCAATGTTCTTTGCCGACAAACTCAGTGGCTTGGTGTTGTTCACCAGAGGTCAGCTTAAGCATGTTTACGTTATGGTCGAATAGGGAGCGTGAACGCAGAGTTTGCTCGCCGATTTGAATCGCAAAATAATGCCCAGAATTAACCCTGTGGTACACATTGGGCAAACGGTCGGAGGTGAGCGCCCAAGTGCCATCGGGATTGTGATTCAGGGCGGAGATCAGGCTGTCGGCATCGTGTTGCAATCGAGAGGCAACAAAGTCTTGGGTTAATATTTGGATACCTTGGTACAGAAAATATAATAACAGCACCATGGCAAAGGTGAGCGTGATCAGCAGATTGCGCGTCAGATAACCCTTGAGTGAATACACGCCTTTACTCCTTGAGTCGATAACCTTGGCCGCGGCGGGTTTCGATATAATCCTTGCCTAAGCGTTGGCGCAGGCGGTTGACGTACACTTCGATGACATTGCTGTCTTTGATTTGATCTTCTTCGTAAATGCGTTCACTGAGTTCTGACTTAGAGACGATCTTGCTGGGATTGACCATTAAGTAATGCAGCAGACGATATTCAATCTTAGTCAGCTCTATCACTTCACCATTAACATTGGTGACCGCCTGTTTGTCGACATCGAGGGAGACGCCTGCATGCTGCAACACATTGTCGGCACGGCCAAAGTGGCGGCGGATCAACACTTCGAGCCTTGCGAGTAGTTCTTCAATGTGAAAAGGCTTGCCGAGGTAATCATCCGCACCCGCCTTGAGGCCGTCGACCCGCTCATGCCACGCATCGCGGGCGGTGAGGATCAGCACTGGCATGGCTAAGCCTTTTTGTCGCCATTGGCCGAGGACTTCTAAACCGGGTTTGCCGGGTAAGCCGAGATCGAGGATCACGGCTTCGAAGTTTTCTTCTTCGCCTAAAAAGGCACCGTCGATACCATTATCGGCGTGCTCGACGGTATAACCCGCCTTGTTGAGGGCGGGAATGAGACGCGCGACCAGATCGGTATCATCTTCAATCAATAGCAAACGCATCAGTCGACCTTTTCCTTTAGCCACTCACCGGTTTTGGCGTCAATCTTGATTTCATACACTATGCCATCATCGCGGAGGATTTCGAGCTCGTAGATGATACGACCATGTTTCTGCTCGACTTCTAAGTCCAGCAGCCGTCCCTGTAGGCGTGATTCGTAGCGTTGCATTATGGTGTCGAAGGGTAAAACCTTGCCCTCCTTAACCCACTCGACCACCTTGCTGGAAAGATCATCGTCGTGGGCATCAGTGCTTGGGCTGCTAATCATCCCAACGGCCAAAGCCAGGAATATTAACGGTATCTTCATCGAATATGCCCTTCTCTGCGAGGTTGTGACAATTGCTACATTGACTGAATGAACCGACTTTTGGGTTATCTTGCACCATTCGCCTTGGGATCTCATCGTGTTTGCGAATAAAAAATGCCTGTTCTGTGATCTTTTGCGGCCCCATGCCCGCGAGCCGCGGCGTGCTGTTTTTCATCACCTTACCATTTTGCGCTGCATGTTGAACTAGATATTCCTCAATTCTAGCAGTGACTTGAGGATCTACGCTGGCGTTGTCACCAAAGTGGTTCTCAAGATCTGCGGTAATGGCGCGCCACTTGTCGGCGGGGAGTAAGTTCGCGGGATAAGCCATGTGGCAGCTGCCACATTCTGCCGTGTATTCCGCATTCTGTGGAATGGCGCGGCTGAGCTCGCGGCCATCGTCCGCATAGCCTGTGCCAGTTAAGGTTAGGCTGACACCGATAACGCCAATGGCCAATGCCGCGGCTGTGAGTGATGAGCCGAGGAGCCAGCTAATAGGGTGTGCTTGTTGAGTCATGACATCTTCCTTTTTGTGTCGTTACCTTCTGTGGAAGGTATTGAAATTAATCGATCTAATTAAATGAGTTATTGAATGAGTAATATGGTCGACATTTGGCGGTTATTGCAGGCTTAACCAGAGTAAGGCATCGCCTTTTTCCTGTGGCGTGCAGTCGCGTTTAAAGGTCCAGTTACAGTTACGGGTAAACCATTTCTCAATTTTGGCTGAGTCGGTTAACCGATCTGCGGTAATCGATGGCGCCATAGGGTCAATGGGTTTACGGGTATTTTGGTGCATCCCCATGTCGGTGACTTTGGCTGTATGGCAACTGGCGCAGCTGCGGCCGTCCATGTCCTGTAGCCAAAGCTTTTGTCCTGCGGCGGCGCTAAAGGGTCCTGCGCCTTGGGCTTGATAGCTTTGCAGTTGCGTGCCAATGCGCTCTGCGCTCAGTGGTAGGCTTTGCACTTTAATGTTGGCGGCGCTAACGCTAAGGCTAGTCAGCAGCAAGGTGGAAATCGCGGCAATGGCAAGGCGACTTTTATTCGTGTGTCTGGTTAATCTGTTCATAGGGCATTCCTTTTGGGCTGGATGTCTTATTGCTAAGCAAAATGGCTAATGGATTAATCTTCTTGTTCCACTGGGCGTTGTTTCTTGCCCGTGACCATAGCTCTGACTAAGTTTTCTTTGTGCAATAGGCTGCTGACGATGACGCCGCCAACGTGGATGACCACAAGGAACACTGTGAAGTTGGCAAAGAATTCATGGACTTCTTTTATGGGGCCTTCGGGCAAAGTGGCGAAAAAGCTTGTGGCTAATGGGCCATGTCCGTCGGTGGCGTAGAGGGCCATGCCTGAGAATCCCGTGATGGCTATGCTGGCAATCAAGGCCGCTATCATCATTGCCCCTGCGGGGTTATGGCCTATGTAGTCTTTGGCTTTGCCTGTGATGAGCCCTTTGAGGTACATCAGTACTTCTTTAGGGCGAGTGATAAAGTTGCTAAAGCGCGCATTGTGGGTACCCACAATGCCCCACAGCAGGCGAAACACCAGTAAAATTAAGATGCTATAACCTGCGTAACTGTGGATGGTCATCCACTCGCCTTCGCCTTCAGTGAGGTAGGCTAAGGTAAAAAAGCCGACGAGTGACCAATGGAATATGCGGATCAACAGGTCCCAGACTTTGATGGTTTGCAGTGTGTTTGATGACATGGTGTGACGCTCCTAAGTTGGTTTAGGTGTAGGCTACTTAACCCAAACTTAAACCTCGCTTAAATTTTGAGGCGCGAACATTCAGTGAGTTGGTGGGGTTAGGTTGCGCGCTTGCTCGGGTGACGAGTCTTAAATATCAACGGAAGCTCGCTTGTTAACCTCTTGGTATTACGGTAAATTCTGCCACCTCAACCGAGTGAAGGGACTAACTTATCTATGTCTACCGCCGTTATTCGCGCTTTCATCAGCCGCAATCCGAGTCGTAAATCCTTTTTTATTTATGCCGTTTTATTATTTTTGACTGAAGTCTTAATCGCTTTATATGCGCCTGCGGGTTTTATCCGTGGTTTTGTGGGCGATGTATTGGTGGTGATCTTGCTGTTTTGCATGGCGTGTGCTGTCGTTCCTTTTACCCATCCAGTAGAAAATACCGCAGCAAAAAACACCGGCGAGGGTATTAAGCGCTTATTTCAAACTCCTTGGCTGGCGTTTGCGGTATTGCTGTTTGCCTTTGCTATCGAGTTTGGCCAGTATTGGGGTTTAGTCGACAAGTTAGGCTTGGGCGGAAATCGCTTGGCGCGGATAGTGATAGGTAGCCATTTTGATCCACTCGATCTCGTGGCATATTTTGTCGGTTACTTGATCTTATTGGGTTGTTATTGGAAAAGCCGCCAGCCCTAGTGATTTGAATCCGCAAGAGCCGCGTGACATGTGTTTTCGCGGATAGGAATGCGAGATAGGTAGGCAGATAAGTGGGGTAAAGGATGCAACCGATAACGGCATTTTCACTGCTAACAGCACGTACTAATGGACTTGAGCTTAATCCACTGAAAATGCCTCTGTATTTTAATGGCCAACCTACTCACACTTTTATTGCAGGCCTAGTGATTGAAGGCCAATATCGCTGCGTTTTATCCAATAAAACCTTGGGGTATTTGGTCATCACTTCTTTCGATTGTCCCTTCGAAGAATCGACCGAGTTTAGTCTGCTTGATGAAGGGTTTAAGCTAATTGCGACAACCTCTTTGGCGCAAATGTACGATTCTTTTCTGCTTTATGCCCATTGGCCTATGACGGATAACCGGCTGAGATTGCACTATTACGGTCAGTTTGTGCTGGATTTAGTGATGACAACGGGCAGTTCTTGGTTACCTTTTCAGCCAAAACTTAAACTGGTTGAAGTTATCGATCCCCAAAGCGATCCACAAACAGCCTCCTCTCTTGCTGAATTAGCCCAGCGTTTAGCGCGGATTGATAATATAAACTGAGTGAGGTTTGAATTAAATTCAGTTAAAAAAGAAAGGGCTATTCGCCCTTTCATGTTTATCACTTGTATCGATTACTCATGCGGAAAGTTTTATAAGCTTGCTTGCAAAGACGTTTAAAAACCTAATAAAAGCTTCCTCACATCAGCTTGTTTGAGCCCCAAAAACCTTAGAAGAAACCTAAAGGATTAACATCGTAACTCACCAAGAGATTCTTGGTATTTTGATAGTGGTTGAGCATCATCTTATGGGTTTCGCGGCCGATGCCGGATTTTTTGTAACCACCAAAGGCGGCATGGGCAGGATAGGCATGGTAACAGTTAATCCAAACGCGGCCAGCTTGAATGCCACGTCCCATACGTTGAGCCGTATTCATGTCCCGTGTCCACACACCAGCACCTAGGCCGTACTCAGTATCGTTCGCGATCGCTAAGGCTTCGGCTTCATCTTTGAAAGTGGTGACCGAAATCACGGGGCCGAAGATCTCCTCTTGGAAGATACGCATCTTATTGTGGCCTTTCATAATCGTCGGGCTGATGTAATAACCTTCGCTTTGACCGCCATCGAGTTGGCAAAGTGTGCCGCCCAATAGTACTTCTGCACCTTCAGCCTTACCTATGGCTAAGTAACTTAAGATTTTATCGAATTGCTCTTTAGAGGCTTGAGCGCCAACTTGAGTGTCGGTATCCAAGGGATCGCCTTGCTTAATGGTTTGCGCACGGGCGAGCACTTTTTCGATAAAGCGATCAAAAATCGATTCTTGGACTAGCACCCGAGATGGGCAAGTACAGACTTCACCTTGGTTAAAGAAGGCCAACAACATACCTTCGACGGCTTTATTTAAATATTCGTCCTCATGGTCCATCACATCGGCAAAAAACACGTTAGGCGACTTACCGCCAAGCTCAACGGTCGATGGAATTAAGGATTCGGCGGCACATTTTAAAATGTGATAACCAATTTCGGTGGAGCCCGTAAAGGCCAATTTAGCGATGCGTTTGCTGGTGGCCAAATCTTGTCCTGCTTCGGCGCCAAAGCCGTTGACTACGTTAAGAATACCCGCGGGTAATAGGTCTTCAATCAGCTCGAGCAAGACCAGAATCGAGACCGGTGTCTGCTCCGCAGGTTTGAGTACCACACAGTTACCCGCCGCCAGCGCAGGGGCGATTTTCCATGCTGCCATTAAGAGCGGAAAGTTCCAAGGAATGATCTGGCCGACCACGCCTAAAGGCTCTGGAAAGTGATAGCTGACTGTGTTGCCGTCGATATCGGCAGCGCTGCCTTCCTGTGCGCGGATACAACCTGCAAAGTAGCGGAAGTGGTCGACGAATAAGGGCAAGTCAGCATTTAAGGTTTCACGCACCGCTTTACCGTTTTCCCAGGTTTCGGCAACGGCTAAGTATTCGAGATTTTGCTCGACGCGATCGGCAATGCGCAGTAACAGGTTTGAGCGCTCAGTGACTGAGGTTTTACCCCATGCTTCTTTGGCTGCGTGGGCGGCATCTAACGCTAATTCAATATCTTGTGCATCGGATCGCGGGATTTGGCAAAAGTTTTGGCCATTCACGGGGGAGCGATTGTCGAAGTATTTGCCATTGACTGGGGCGACCCATTTTCCGCCGATAAAGTTGGCGTATTTTTCTTTGAAGTTAACGATTGCGCCTGCGGTTCCGGGTTGAGCATAAATCATAGAATCATTCCTTCTTGTGGATGGCATGCTGGGCGTTGGCGATTTTTACGCTCTTGGCTTCAGCAAGGGAGTCTTGTTGATGCATCTCTACTGGATGCCTTTTTAAATATTTTTCGTTTTGCTTTAAGCCAATCCTATTGATTGGCTTAGTGTTCTCTTATGCAACACCTTAGGCTTGCATACCAAGGGTGCATCGCAAGGAGAGTGCCAAACTGGCAGGAGTTGTACACTTGTTGTGCTAACAGTATGATGAAAAGCTAATTTTGCAGATTTGAATAAGTATGGGCACTCAGGGAGAGAAGTGTGTCCAGTGGTTACTTTGTCATTGAGTGGCACACAGCAATTGTGCCGAAACGGAACACAGCTCGGGGTAGCACGGCTATGACAGTTAAACCGCATTTACCATCGACACAGGCGTGGTTGGCCGATTCGTGGCAGCGCAGCATTGGCGCTGGCTTGTCAGAATTTCAGTTACCCCAGGAGCTAAGGCTCGATGCCTGCGAACTAAAGCAGAAACATGAGCAATATCAGATGCTCATAGCATTAGTACAATCTCATGCCTTGCCCTTGTTCAATCAGTTGATGGCGCATTCTAATAGCCGACTCTTGCTCAGCGATGCCGAGGGTTATGTGCTCAGGCATTGGGGCGTGAGCCGTTACTCCACAAAACTGGCGAATGTAGCTCTGGATATTGGGGTGAATTGGCTTGAGCAGCACAAGGGCACCAATGCGATAGGGACGGCACTTACCGCCAAACAAGCCGTATCTGTAGTGGGTGAGCAACATTTTATTCGCCAGAATCGTTTTATGAGTTGCACTGCTTGCCCTATATTTTCCCCCCAAGGTGAGATGCTCGGGGTGATTGATATCACCAGCGAGCAGCAAAGGCACACCCAGCAGACGCTGATGTTAGTGTCCAGTTTGGCGCAGCAGGTCGAGACCGCGCTTTTGTGCCATCTGCCCGATAGTCATTATCGAATCGATTTAGCGGCGCAGCCAAATCTGTTGAATTCGGGTTGGCAGGGCATAGTGATTGCCGATAGTGATGGTCGCATCGTGGGTTGTAATCCCATGGCGAAACAATTGCTTAATCATGCCAAGGTGGGCGATGCCGTCGAACAGTACTTAGGCGATAATTGGAGCCGTGCGGGTGGCTTTAATCAACATTTAGCTTTGCATTTACAGACTCAATCCTTAAATATTCCCAGCGCTAAGGGTCGAGTTGCGATTAGCAATAAATCGCTCAATCAATTGGGGGTTCGGTTTCGCGATCCTCTATTAGAACGCGCTTGGCAACATGCCAATAAGGTGATCACCAAGCAAATTCCGCTGTTAGTGCTTGGTGAAACTGGCGTCGGTAAAGAGCAGTTTGTTAAAAAACTCCACGCCCAAAGTGCGCGTCGCACCGGGCCCTTAGTGACAGTGAACTGCGCCGCATTGCCCGCTGAATTAGTCGAATCTGAACTTTTTGGTTATCAGGCTGGCGCTTTTACTGGGGCAAACCGCACTGGATTTATCGGTAAAATTCGCCAAGCCCACGGCGGCTTTTTGTTTTTAGATGAGATTGGTGAAATGCCGCTGGCGGCCCAGAGTCGTTTACTCAGAGTATTGCAAGAGCGCGAAGTGGTACCCGTTGGCAGTAATCAAAGCTTTAAAGTCGATATCCAAATCATTGCCGCAACCCATATGGATTTAGAACAACAGGTGACTCAAGGGCTGTTTCGGCAGGATTTATTCTATCGATTGAATGGTCTGCAAGTACGTTTACCTGCGCTGCGTGAGCGGCAGGATATCGAGCGTATTATCCATAAATTGCATCGTAAACATCGTATCGCCGCGCAGGATATCTGCCCAGAACTGTTAGGGCAAATGATGCAATACGACTGGCCGGGGAATTTGCGTGAGCTGGATAACCTCATGCAAGTCGCTTGCTTGATGGCTGAAGGCGATGACACTTTAACTTGGCAGCATTTACCTGATTATCTGGCGGCCAAACTCACATGCGAGCCGTTAAAAGTAGGCCTGTTACAAGCAGCCCCCTTATTTGAAGAATTTAAGGAGGTAAGCCGTCAACATTCAGCATCACAGCTGCAAAGTGGTAAGTTCGCTGTGGAGCCGAATGTCACAAAGGTTCAATCGGATTCCCTAAATGAGGCGATTTATAGCAATGTGCTGCAGGCATTTCAGGCCTGTAATGGCAATGTGAGCCAATGCGCTAAGCGTTTAGGGATCAGCCGTAATGCCTTGTACCGGCGATTAAAACAGATGGGGCTTAAGGATTAATGCTAGCTTACGGCTCTTGTTGTGAAGCTCAATCAATCGCTAAATATCTCTTAATCACCCCACGTTTATCCACTTCGCAATAGACTAAAACCGAGAGGTTTTAGTCCACAATCTCTAGCTTCAGTATCTGACAATGTGACTTTTTGTTGTTGCCAATTTATGTCTAATAGGTTTTATTGATTCGTATAATCGATAAAGATCGTTTCTTCTAATTACAAATTCAGAACTATACTGCGGGCAGGCAGAAAAGAGCTTGGCGTTATGCATAGAAGAGGAACTGTTATGCATCTTACTAAAAGCCTTTTAATTATTTCTATGGGTCTGACATTGAATGTACAGGCTCAAACTTTACCAACAAATACCCTGACACGTGACAATGGTGCACCTGTGGGTGATAACCAAAACTCGACCACAGCGGGCAGTAATGGCAGCGTGTTATTGCAAGATGTGCAGCTTATCCAGAAGCTACAACGCTTTGCCCGTGAACGTATTCCTGAGCGTGTCGTCCACGCCAGAGGCACAGGTGTGCATGGTGAATTTGTATCGAGTGGCGATTTTAGTAACCTAACCCAAGCGGCACCCTTTGCACAAAAAGGTAAAGTGACGCCCGTATTTGTGCGCTTTTCTACCGTGATCCACTCGAAAGGTTCGCCAGAAACGCTGCGTGATCCCCGAGGGTTTGCGACCAAATTTTATACGGACCAAGGTAACTGGGACTTAGTAGGTAATAACTTACCCGTATTCTTCATTCGCGATGCGATCAAGTTTCCTGACATGGTGCATTCACTCAAACCATCGCCAGTGACCAATATGCAAGATCCGAATCGTTTCTTCGATTTTTTCAGTCACGAAGCGGGTTCAACTCATATGTTGACTCAGGTTTACAGTAACTTAGGTGTACCTGCCAGTTATCGTGAAATGGACGGTTTCGGTGTGCATGCGTACAAATTTGTGAATCGAGATAACCAAGTTAAATACGTGAAATTTAACTGGAAGAGTCTGCAAGGTGTTAAAGGCTTACGTCCCGATGAAGTGGTTAAAGTCCAAGGACAAAACTTTAACCATTTAACCGATGATCTTTATAGTGAGATCAACAAGGGTAACTATCCTAAGTGGGATCTGTACGTTCAATTACTCGACCCGACTGAGCTTAATAAGTTTGATTACAACCCGTTAGACGCCACTAAGGTGTGGCTAGATGTGCCAGAACAAAAAGTGGGCACTATGACGCTGAACCGCATGCCTGCAAACTTCTTCCAAGAGACTGAGCAAGCGGCATTTGCGCCATCGAATTTGATCCCTGGGATTGAGCCTTCGGAAGACAGATTACTGCAAGGCCGCATGTTCTCCTACGCCGATACTCAGCTGTATCGACTCGGCGCGAATTTGTCGCAATTGCCGATTAATAAACCCTTAGTGGCGGTGGCAAACCACAACCAAGAAGGTGCGGGCAATATGGGGCATACCCAGTCCGATGTGAACTATCAACCGAGCGTACATTTAGCCTTGGCTGAAGATAATCATTATCGTGCGGTAACAACTGCGCTGACGGGAACTGTGCAACAAACGGCTATTAGCAAGCAGGATAACTTTAGCCAAGCGGGTGTCTTTTATCGCAGCTTGAGCAAGCAAGATAGAGCAGATCTGATCACTAACTTGGCCGGTGACTTAGGCAAAGTGAACGATGCCAATGTGAAACATCAGATGCTTAGTCACTTTTATCGTGCAGACCCAGAGTTTGGTGAGCGTTTAACCAAGGCCGTAAAGGGTGATCTGGCCAACGTTAAACAGCGTTCAATCTGATGTTGTTATTTTTAGGACTGTTTTGGTCGAAGATATTTGCGCGTTAACAGTCCGAACCCAGTAAGTCCCGCAAGACGTAAACAAGCTCTTTTCTGCCCAGTTTAAGAGGGCGTCTTGCGGGCATTTCGTCACGTCTCATTGTTTAAATCTCTATTTTAGCTGTGCTGGGAGCCATTGATGAAACACACTATTGCTATCTTATTATTGATTATTGTGGCCCTGAGTATGTCGGTGGCAATGGGGGCGGGTTCGCTTCAAGCGCCATTGGTTACACCCGCAACTGTCAGTCAAACGGACGAGCCCGATACCGCACAAGTACAATTGCTGGTGGACTACTTTTTTGCTGCAGCGCGTACCGGCGATATCACAGTGCTTGAGCATTTTCTCGATGCAGGCTTCCCTATTGACCAGAGAAATAGTCAAACCTATACCGCGCTAATGGTGGCGGCTTATAACGGCCAAGAGGCTGCAACGGATTTATTGCTTGAGCATGGTGCTAATGCTTGTTTGCAAGATAAGCGTGGTAATACGGCAATGATGGGCGCTGTGATTAAGGCCGAATTCAATATCGTAAAGCGGCTATACGCGAAAGAATGCGATGCGAACCTAACGAATAATGCCGGAATGACCTTGACTGAGTTTGCCCGCTACTGGGGTCAAAGTGGCGCTTTACAGCAGGCGAGTTTAAAGCAATAAAGACGCTAGATCTTGCCATCTCTTGCGCTCGATCACTTTTGGTCATTATCTTTAATCTGTTTAGATCTCAGCATTTACTATTAGCAACAAGTCTGCTTGTTAATGATGTCTATGCCTTTTATGGTAACTTTTTGAATATCGTTTAATACGGTTTGGCCTTCGGAGAGCGATTTATGTTTGATGCCTTACTACTGACGCAAGAAGATAAACGTACGTTTGCTCAAGTTTCACAAATCACAGGAGCTGATTTGCCAGAAGGGGAAGTCTTGGTTGATGTCGCTTATTCCTCGCTGAATTATAAAGATGGTTTAGCTGTGACGGGTGCTGGCAAAATCATTCGTCAGTTTCCTATGGTACCAGGCATTGATTTTGCGGGCGTGGTGCGCGAATCGACTGATGCGAGATACCAAGTCGGTGATCAGGTGATTTTGACCGGCTGGGGCGTGGGCGAAAATCACTGGGGTGGTATGGCGCAAAAAGCGCGAGTTAAAGCCGACTGGCTGGTGCCCATGCCGCAAGGTTGTGATGCCGCAAAAGCTATGATGATAGGCACGGCTGGGCTTACGGCGATGTTGTGCATGCAAGCGCTGCAGCAGGCTGGGGTAACACCGCAAAGTGGGGATATTCTTGTCACAGGTGCCAGTGGTGGTGTGGGTTCTGTGGCGGTGACTTTGCTCGCCAATGCTGGCTATCGTGTGGTTGCCTGCAGTGGTCGAGTTGAACAGAATGCGCCTTTATTGAAGGAGCTTGGCGCCGCAGAAGTGATTGATCGCAGTGAACTTGAACAAGATGCTAAGCCGCTTGAGGCGCAGCGCTGGGCGGGTGTGGTCGATACTGTTGGCAACAAGATCCTCGCCAAAGCATTAGCGCAAATGCAATACGGTGGTGCAGCCGCTATCTGTGGTTTAGCGGGCGGTTTTGCATTACCAACAACCGTTATGCCGTTTATTTTACGGGGTGTGAGTTTACTGGGAATCGACTCTGTTTCTTGTCCATTTGAGAAACGAAAAGCGGCGTGGGAAGCTGTGATTAAAGCACTACCCGAACATTTTTATCAGCAAGCTTGTCAGCAGATATCACTGGCAGAGGTGCCTGATTTCGCGAATAAAATTATCCAAGGTCAAGTCACCGGACGTGTATTAGTTAAGCTGTAATCCCGTTTCCTACGTTTTAACACGATGGCAACACTGAGGTGTTGCCAATTACGACTAAACCATTAGTTCTGCCTCCTGTACTTGTTCTTCATATCGGCTATTTCGGCAGTGTAATCGTCACTTTAAGGCCCGTTGGTATACGGTTCTCGGCTTTAATCTTACCTTTGTGGGCGGTAATTGCCGCTTCAGTGATTGCCAGCCCAAGTCCCCAGCCACCGCTTTCTCTTTGTCTTGCCGAGTCGGGACGGTAGAAAGGTTTAAAAATGGCATCGAGTTCGGCGGCATCTATGCCTGGACCATCGTCTTTTATGGTAATTTGTACTTGATCAGCCGTCGCACTCGCCTGCAGGTGAATATCGCTTGCGGCATAACGGATCGCGTTACGCAGCAGGTTTTCGATCGCGCGGGAAAGTGATTTAGGAAAATGCGCTAACTCAATTTCTTCATCTATATCGATAGTAATGCTTTTACCTTGCTGTTCTGCTTCAAATTCCGCATCGTCTAAAACTTGGCTCAGGGATTCTGCCAAGCCTAAATGTACCTTAGTTTCGTTAGTGCTGAGCTTGACCCGTGAGAGTTCTAACAATTCACTGATAAGCTTTTCGAGTTGCTCAGCTTCATAACCTATGCGTTCCGTTTCGGTGGTCTGCTGACCTTTTTTACGGGCGAGGGCAAGGGATAACTGTAGCCGCGTCAATGGTGTGCGTAGTTCATGGGAAATATCCCCCATGAGCCGCTGCTGATTATTCACCATAGCTTCGATGGAGTCGGCCATGCTGTTAAAAGCCGTGGCGAGCTGACCAATTTCATCGTTGCGCTGAGTGGTGGACTTATCGACTCGGTGACTTAAGTCACCCTCTGCGAGGGCATTAGCACTCTTTTTAAGTGAATTTAATGCCTTACCTAAATGCCACGCGAGCAAGCCACATAATAATCCCGAAAGGAAAATCGCCAGGCTTAAGGTTAATAACTTATTTTCGGCGAAGAAGAAGAACCAAGGCCGTGGATGGTTATCTGGTAGGCGACCATAAAGTGAATAGGTTTCAGCGCCCAGATTGAATTGATAGGGACCAAACACCAGCTCATCTTTAAACTGATGGCTAATCGGTTGTTTTTCTTCATCAGCCATCAGCATAAAGCTGCGCACACCGCGACTCACCCTGTGGGTGTTGACGACTTGGCCTTGGCTGTTGACAAGATAGACCCGCAGAGGTTTGCCTTCCATGTCTCTGTGTCTTTCCCAGCGCCGAAGAAAATCGGATTCCAGCAAGGCGGGGTTTTCTTGAATGCGCTTAGCTATCGTCGATAGGACTTTTTCAAGGTGAGGTGGTAGTGGTGCACGGTCGTGATTTTGTTGTAGCAATGGTAACAGACCCACTAAGGCGATGATTAGTGAGCTGCAAAGCCAAAATCCGAGCAATAATTTGATAAATAAACGATTAGGCACAGTCGATACCGCCGTTATGGGAGCCAAATATAACCTTTGCCACGGATGGTTTTCACCCTTGGCCGACCATCGCTACGCTCGGGGAGTTTTTTACGTAGATTCGATAAATGCATGTCTAAGCTGCGATCGAAGGGCATGAGTTTTTTGCCGAGCACTTTCTCGTTTAACTCTTCCTTGTTCATCAACTCTCCAGCGTGCAGTGCTAGGGTGTGCAGCAGAGTGAATTCAGTGCCTGTGAGTATGATTAATTGCTCATTACAGTAAGCTTCTTGGCGCGATGGATCTAAGCGTAGATCGCCAAACTCTTGGGCGGGCGCGGCATGGATTTCTTGGGTTGTTAAGTTCGAACGACGAATAATGGCGCGGATACGGGCGATTAACTCTCTGTCATTAAACGGCTTTGGCAGATAATCATCGGCGCCGATTTCAAGCCCAACTACGCGATCGATTTCATCGCCGCGAGCGGTCAGCATTAATACTGGGGTTTGTTTATGTTGGCGCAGTGCGCGTAGTACTTCAAAACCGTTTAATTTAGGTAGCATGACATCGAGTAGGATCAGATCGTAATCTGCGGTCAGTGCCAGATCTAAACCTTGTTTACCGTCGTAGGCCAAGGTTAATTGAAACCCTTCTAACTCGAGCAGTTGCCCTAGTAGCTCAGATAACCCCAGATCGTCATCGATTAATAATATCCGACTCATACTGTTCCTTAATCTCTGTAATGTGGCCTCATGTGCCTGTTTATCATAGACACTTTTAGCGCTTTGGCTGAGTATACCTGTTTTGATGTCAATTGCTGTGTAGCAATGTAAGCCAAAGTAAAGAATAGAGTTATTGCCGCAACTTTACAGTGATTTACTCAGGCAACGCCCTCACTTACATATAGGGGTTTAGACTGGAAGGGTCGAAAGTGACTCGGCTTAAAAGGGTCGTCACTGTGTCTTATTACTTGCCATATTAAAGTTGAACCATCGAGGTTAACACTATGAAAACATTATCACCTTTGAAAGCGAGCCTGTTTGCCATTCTAGCGAGTTCTGCGGTTTTCGCGACGGCAGTTAATGCAGCACCTAAGGATGTTGGCTGCGACTTCTCTAAATCTGAATTCCATAAAGGCGACCGCATGGAACATGGCGGCCGACATATGGACCACGGTGGCATGCATCGTATGTTTGAAGGGCTCGATTTAACGGATGCCCAGAAAGCTGACGTTAAAAAGTTGTTTGCCGATCAGAAAGCCACGCGCGCTGATAATCGTCCAACGAAAGAGGAACGCTTGGCACATCGCACTGAGATGCAGGCCTTAATTACCGCGCCTAGTTTTGATGAAACACAAGCAAAGGCACTGATGAGTGCGCAGCAAGAGCAGCGTCAAACTCAAGCCATTGAACGTATGAAGCTGCATAATCAAATATTTAATCTGCTGACACCAGAGCAGCAAGCTAAGTTTAAAGCGCGATTTGAAGCACAAGCTGGTAAAGAACCTCGCGGTTAAGCGTCTTAGCTGATATACAATAGGGTCATAGCTTCTCAAGATAGATCCCTTATGACTCAAACTTCCCAATACGATTTTTGGGTCAAACTGGCTAGCCGCGCTTCCGTGGCTACCGCTTTGATCCTTATTCTTATCAAGATGTTCGCTTGGCTTTATTCCGGCTCTGCCAGTATGTTGGCATCTTTGACGGATTCCTTTGCCGATGCTCTCGCTTCTATTATCAATTTTATTGCCATTCGTTACGCGCTTGTGCCGCCGGATCATGACCACAGATATGGCCATGGTAAGGCTGAGCCGTTAGCGTCTCTAGCGCAATCCGCCTTTATTATGGGCTCTGCATTTTTATTACTTTTCTATGGTGGCGAGCGTCTATTAACACCTGTTCCGGTTGAAAATGCCACCATAGGTGTAGTTGTTTCTATCATAGCGATTGTGATGACGTTAGCTTTAGTCATGTTGCAGAAACGCGCATTAGCGGCGACAAAAAGTACTGTGGTTGAAGCTGATTCGCTGCACTATAAATCAGATTTATTCCTTAATGGTGCGGTATTGTTGGCACTAGTATTAGCGCAATACGGTTGGTGGTGGGCTGACGGTTTATTTGCGGTAATGATTGCATTTTATATTGGTCATCAAGCCTTTGGCTTAGGTTATCGCTCAATTCAAGCCTTGTTAGACAGAGAGCTAGACGAAGAAACTCGCCAGCAAATCACGCAAATTGCGATGGAAGATCCACGGGTGCAAGGGCTGCATGATTTACGCACTCGTCAAGCAGGCAAAACTGTTTTTATTCAATTTCATTTAGAACTCGATGGCAATTTGAGTTTGAATGAAGCCCACAGTATTGCTGATACAACAGGGATAAGAGTCAAAGCCGCCTTCGAAGATGCTGAGGTGATTATTCACCAAGATCCGGTTAAACCTGAAGTCAACGAAACATAAATTAAGGACAAGCTATGGCATGGATGCAGAAGCAAAGTCACAGATGGGATCATTCCACTCGATTGATATGTCGCTATCATAGGCTATCGACTCGCTTTGAGTTGATAGCCGAATTTGTGGTTTCTGACGTTAGCATTCCTGTGAATGCAGAAATCACGCTCCTAATGGAACAGAAACCTTCGATAGTAAATCAAGCAGATAGTACCGTATCTCCTGTGATAGCGGGGGCTTGGAGTCAGTTAGTCCTGCGTAAACATCTTTATTACTTACCGCAGAAAATTGAGCTCGACATTGCTAACCAAGCTTATCGAGTCCATGTCTGGCCATTATTTCTTTGGCGTACACGTATTACTTGTGTGGCGTCTGGCAGAGTTGTCGTATCCGAATGTTTGGATGTGAGAAGGCGTCGTTCCCTCATCCGTTGGCTATATGCAAGTTTTATAGGATTGTTGCGGGTGCTAAGTTAAATCCGTTAATGATTTTAGATATAAAAAGATAATGTCTAAAGTGAGTATGATTTCCCTCTATAAATATCAGCTATAGCTTTCGTTTTTGACTCAAGCTGAATAAATGCTGTACGGCTAGTGTTTTGCTCATTTAAACGATGACACCCCAGATCTGCTTATTGTAATATCCACGCCGTTTAATACTTTCGTTAAATCATTAGGGAATTATGATGAAAAAATTATCAATTGTTGCCGCTGCTTTATTGTCTGCATTTGTGGCGACTCAAGTCTCTGCTGCAACCGACACTACTGGCTTTTATGTGGGCGGAGCCCTCAATAAAGTGACTGTCGATGTTTTAGATGAATCAGAGTCGGGTACTGGCTTTGGCGTTTACGGTGGTTACAACTTCAATGAGTGGTTTGGTTTAGAAGCCAACCTGTTCGCCACTGGAGATCTTGGCGACAGAGATGTTGATATAGGTGCCGGCGCATTAAGCTTCACGCCTAAATTTACCGCACAAATCAATGATATCTTCTCTGCTTATGCGAAAGTGGGCATCGCTTCTATGGCGCTGGTGATTGATGACGGCTCCGATGATGAAGACTTCACCGGTTTCGGTTGGACCTATGGTGTTGGCGTTAATGCGGCGGTAACAGAGCACTTAAATATCCGCGTAAGCTACGATGTGACTACGGGTGATCTAGAAGCAGATCGTCACAACTCTATAGATATCGATACTGATATTAAACAGTTTGCTGTGGGTCTGCATTATCAGTTCTAATTCTGCTTCTGCTTGGGCTAGTGGTCGTCATGTTAGTTAGCACAATCTAGATATAAAAAAGGGATATGTGAATATCCCTTTTTTGTTGCTTAAGGTTAATGCGTTTGTATAGTTAGCCTTGATGAGAACGTTATTTTATCTACTCAATCCATCGACAGTTCTTTTAATTTCCGCGTTAAGGTATTTCGTCCCCAGCCTAAACGTTTCGCCGCTTCCTGTTTATGGCCTTGAGTATGGCGCAGCGCAGTTTCTAGCAGTATGCGCTCGAATGCGGGCTGCACCTCAGTTAACAGATCGCTGTTTCCTTCCGAGAGTTTTTGGTCTATCCACTCAGTTAGTGCCGATTGCCAATCTTGGCTGCCTTTCGCCGTGTGGGTGACACTCACAGGGTCTTTCAGTAATTCTGGCGGTAAATCTTGGGGTAAAATTTCTTGCCCCGATGCCATTACGGTTAACCAACGACAGGTGTTTTCAAGTTGTCGGACATTACCAGGCCAAGGTAATTGGGAGAGTTTTACCGCGGTTTCCTTGGTCATGATCTTAGTTTCTACGCCAATTTCCTTCGCAGCCGAGGCGAGGAAATGGGTGGCAAGTTGGGGAATGTCTTCTCGTCTTTGTGATAGTGGCGGCAAGTGCACGCGGATCACGTTGAGGCGATGGAACAAATCTTCCCTAAAGCTGCCTTTTTGCACTAATAATTCAAGATCTTGGTGGGTCGCCGCTATGATACGCACATCGACTTGTACCGCATTATGACCACCGACGCGGTAGAATTGACCATCGGCAAGTACTCTGAGTAACCGTGTTTGTACGTCTAACGGCATATCGCCGATTTCATCTAAAAAGAGCGTGCCACCGTTTGCTTGTTCGAAGCGACCTTGGCGCACATTGGCTGCGCCAGTGAAGGCACCTTTTTCGTGGCCGAATAGCTCAGATTCGATTAAATCCTTAGGGATCGCTGCCATGTTCAGCGCGATAAATGGCTTGTCTTTACGTGGGCTGTGTTTGTGTAACGCACCTGCCACTAACTCTTTTCCCGTACCCGATTGCCCATTGATCAGCACGCTGATGGATGAGCGTGAAAGTCTGCCTATGGCGCGAAACACTTCCTGCATCGCTGGCGCTTCACCTATGATTTCGGGTGTTTTGACTTGGGCTTCCTGCGCGGGTGCGGGGCTCTGTTCAGTGGCATGGGTAAGTGCGCGCTCAACCAGAGAGATTGCCTCATCGATGTCGAAGGGTTTAGGCAGATACTCAAATGCGCCCGCTTGATAGGCACTCACTGCACTGTCTAAGTCTGAGTGCGCTGTCATAATGATCACGGGAATATGGGGATAATGCACCTGCAATCGTTCGAGCAGGCTTAAACCGTCCGTGCCGGGCATACGGATGTCCGATACTATCACGTGCGGCTGCGATATTTCTAATGCCTGCCACAGGGATTCGGCGGCGGCAAAGCTGGCGGTGCTGAGCTTAGCACCTTGCAGTGCCTTTTCGAGTACCCAGCGTATCGAGCTGTCATCGTCGAGGATCCACACTTGTTCACTAATTCGCATCTTGCTTCCTCATACGGTATGGGTAGGTACTGTCGAAATTATTTAGCGCTTAAAATCGGTAATGAAATGATAAATTCTGTGTGCCCTGCGCTGGAGAGGCAATCGATCCTTCCCGAGTGTAAACGGGCAATATTATGGGCAATCGAGAGGCCTAAACCTGAACCTTGCTCACGGCTTGTCACCATGGGATAAAATAATGTGTCCATTAGCTCAGGCGGTATACCGGGGCCGTTGTCGATAATCGATAGGGTTAACACTAGCTTGTGGCGCTGTGAACCTATAGTGACTTGGTGTTGAGTGCGAGTGCGGATCAAAATCTCGCCACCCGAATGCTCAAGCGCCTGCACCGCATTTTGTAAAATGTTCAGCACAGCTTGCTGCATTTGGTCAGGATCCATCTCGATATCGGGAATGGATGGATCGTAATCCCGTTTGAGCTGGATGTTAGCGGGCAGCGCCATTTCAACTAACTTATAGACCTTTTGCACCACTTGATGGATGTTGTGCAGACTGTGCTGTGTCGGTCTTTGCGGGCCGAGCAGACGGTCCACTAAATTACGCAGTCGATCGGCCTGCTCTATGATGAGCGTAGTGAATTCCTTCAGCGCCGGATCATCCAGCTCCCGCGATAATAGCTGCGCCGCACCGCGAAGGCCGCCTAAAGGATTCTTGATTTCATGGGCTAAGTTGCGCACTAAAAACTGTGCCGCTTGCTGCTGTGCATCTTGACTCAGTTGCTGATGAATGCGTCTTTGTTGGTCAACTTGGCGCAGTTCGAGCAGGCTGAGTTCAGCCTCGTCATCGAGGGGAATAAGGGTTAAATCAACGGTATGATGTTGGCCATCGAGCGTGACTAGTGCTGCCGTATTGACCGTTAAGCCTTGGCCGGCTGTTACTGCATCCATTAATAGCTTGGCGTCGACACCGAGGATTTGATAGTGCTCAGGCAAAGTTTGTTCTACGAGTCTATGGCTACCAACACCTAATAATTGCTCTGCTGCTGCGTTGGCATAACAAGGCTTGAGATCCTTATCTATGACAAGTACAGCGGTAACTAAATGATTGAGCAGTGTCTCTTTATCCATCGACCGTTCCTAGAAATAGGGTTGCACCACTATGGTGCACCAATCTGGTGCAAGCTGCAACTTGTCTTCATCAAACGGTTTAGTCAGGAGGAGTTAATCTAACTTCATGTATTTAAAGTTTTTATACTAACTTTTACTATACAAATAGTGACATTAACGCTTAGCTGCTTGATGAAGAAATATCTTTCTTGGTGAACTTGATGCAAAGACTTTGCCGTTTTGAGTCAAAGCGTCAACGACTAAGGTATGTTCACCTCGGTCGATGTTTTTGAGTTTGAAGGTACCGCCAATTTGTGGCTGACCTATGGGGTTGCCATCGAGCTTGAGGGCCATCAAATACTGACTTTTTAGCTCTGGGGTGATAGTCGCAACGACGTCGAAATCGCCATTGTTATCTCTGACGGTTTCCTCTTCGGTCGGAGAGGTAATATTGACTTGATATTTAATAGATTCAATTGCTTGATTTGAGCTGTTTAAGTCTGTTTTGGGCAGAGGAAGGGCAATTTGATTTAAGGTCTTATCTTTTAGCTCAACGACTTGGGCATTTGGCTGCGGCTCATCGGAGTAATGGACTTTGCCATCTTTATCGACCCATTTATAAACAGTCGCTTGCGCTAACATGCTAAATAGCACTAAGCCGATGAGTGTGAGTGAACGCATGCTAAAGTCCCTGTAGCCTTGAGATAGAGTTAATCAAGATTAGTCTCTTTTACATCAAAAATCATGGTGTTTGTTGCGCTAAGTGGTTAAGGACGTCACCACTGAGAAGGTATAAAGTCGACAGAAAATGGGGAGGCAGAAACAGGGGTTAGTTAAAGTGGGTTAAGCTCGGGCACTAACATGTGCCCGAATTCGATCCATCAATTACAGGCTTGCATCGAGTTGTTTCTCGATCTCACTCGCTTTGACCCAAGCGGCATGTTGGGATAATTGAGTGGCATAGCGTTCAATGTGTTCAAATTTCGCGAGATCGCCACTGTTAGCCAGTAGCTCCACCACGAAGGACATCATGATATCCGCACCCGTGAGCTTGTCTGCAACAAGATAGGTTTTATCAGCCAACATATCATTGAAGTAATGACTAATCTTACTGACTTCCGTCGCGGCATAACCTTCAAGGAAATTGGTTTTACAACCGTCCTTTTGCACGAACATACGCAGTAACAAAGGCAGCATGGCTGAGCTTTCGGCAAAGTGTAGCCATTGCAGATAACTGACATAGTCTGCGCTGTCTCTGGCGGGGGCTAAGGTATCCGCCGCATATTTTTCAATAAGATATTCGGTGATCGCGCCCGATTCTGCTATCACTTGACCGTCCATTTCGATAACGGGTGATTTGCCTAACGGATGAATTTGCTTAAGTTCGGGTGGCGCGAGAAAAGTCTGGCTATCACGTTGATAACTCTTAATTTCATAGGGTTGACCGAGTTCCTCTAGCAACCAGATGATACGTTTAGAGCGTGATTTATTGAGATGGTGCAAGGTGATCATGGGCTTTCCTTTGGACACTGAGAGTACATTTTGGCTGTCGCACCATTATGGTGCGACAGCTCTTTTTAACGCATTTAGCACACTTGTGCGCCTGTCTTTGTTCATTTCAAGCTGAGCGTCGCGTATTTATCGCTTAGCCTCTCGCATTCAATTGCGCAACTATGGTTTCGGCTACGGCTTCGGATGATCCCGGATTTTGGCCTGTGATCAAATGGCCATCTGCGACGACAAAGCTTGTCCAGTCATCACCTTTGACATAATTGCCACCATTTTTCTGCAGCATGTCTTCAACCAAAAATGGCACGACATGAGTGAGTTGCACGGCTTCTTCTTCAGAGTTGCTGAAACCGGTAACACGCTTGCCGCTGACCAATGGCTTACCATTACTGGTTTTAGGGTGCAGCAATGCAGCGGGCGCATGACATACGAGCCCTAGGGGTTTATTGGCTTGGTAAAACTGTTCAATTAAGGCGATAGAATGTTTATCTTCGGCAAGATCCCACAGTGGGCCGTGACCGCCTGGATAGAAAACCGCATCATAATCGGCTGCGTTGATTTCACTTAAGCGAGTGGTATTCGCTAGCAGTGCTTGCGCCTCAGGATCTTTGCTAAAGCGCGCAGTAGCTTCGGTCTGAAAGTCTGGCTCATCACTTTTTGGATCGAGTGGTGGTTGACCGCCCAGTGGTGAGGCTAAGGTAATGTCAAAACCTTTATCTTTAAAAACATAAAAAGGTGAGGCGAATTCTTCTAGCCAAAAGCCGGTTTTTAAACCGGTATCACCGAGTTTATCATGCGACGTGAGTACCATTAATATATTCATTTTCATACCTTTACCTTAGTTGCTCACATCAATACGTGTGAGCTTTGGGTTTAGTTCATTTGACGTTATAGGGCTAAGGTCAAAATGTCACGGCTCATGGCTGGGTCAATGTTGCCATGTTCGCCGAGTGCCACCATGCCGTGCAGTTCAAGCTGCTTCACTACGGTATCAACATGGCTGGCATCGAGATCATAGGCAGATAAATGTGTCGGTATGCCCATGGCTTCGAAGAAAGCCTTGGTTTTTGCAATAGCGGCATCGATGCGCTCGTCATCTGTACCTGTGTTGATATGCCACACGCGGTCTGCGTATTGGAGTAACTTTTCGCGCTTAGCCTCTTTTGTACATTTCAACAGAGCAGGCAGTACGATTGCCAATGTGCGCGCATGGTCGATATCGTAAAGTGCAGTTAGTTCATGGCCAATCATATGGGTTGCCCAGTCGTGGGGAACACCGACGCCAATCGTGCCGTTGAGTGCCATAGTGGCAACCCACATTAAGTTAGCGCGAATGTCGTAATCTTCGGGTTGAACTAGCACTTGTGGACCAAGCTCAATCAAGGTTTGTAAAAGACCTTCGGCAAATCTGTCCTGCACGGCGGCGTTAACTGGGTAAGTGAGGTATTGCTCTGTGATATGTACAAAAGCATCGACAACACCGTTGGCCACTTGGCGTTCTGGCAGAGTGAAGGTTTTCGTCGGATCGAGTATTGAGAATTGTGGATAAACCAAATCATTACGGAATGGCAGTTTAGCCTGTAGTGATTTACGGGTCACTACGCTGGCGTTGTTCATTTCGGAACCCGTCGCAGGTAAGGTTAACACTGAGCCAAAAGGCATAGCTTGAGTCACATTGGCGCCCCAGCTAGTGAGAATGTCCCAAGGTTCACCTTCGAATACCGCTGCAGCGGCAACAAATTTAGTGCCATCGATAACCGAACCACCGCCAACCGCGAGGAGGAAGTCGATATTCTGCTCACGCACTTGGGCGACGGCTTTCATTAAGGTTTCATAGGTTGGGTTTGGCTCAATGCCATCGAACTCGACAACGAAACGATTACCCAATGATTGTTTAACTTCGTCTAACGTGCCTGTTTTTCTAGCACTGCTGCCGCCAAAGAGGATCATCACTTTAGCATCGCTCGGTACTAGGGAATCAATTTCGGCGATAGTGTCTTTACCAAAACGGATGCGGGTCGGGTTGTAATAGTTAAAATTTAGCATGGATGATGTTATTCCTATTATTACTTTAAATGAGCAGCGTTAATTGAGCCGCATTTATTAATCGCCCGTTAAATTAGTAGACCAGTCGTCTAATGTTGGGGCGTGAAAATGTATTCTTTAAAAAATCTTTGGCTGATCGATATCAGCAAATATTAGTTTTGAGTCGGTATTAGGTTAAAGGGCCGTTTTAGGCGTTAAAATGGCTTTAGTCGTTACGAGTGCACGTTCGAGTGCCGCAGGGCTGTGGCCCAACTTGTTCATTAAGCTGGCGCCTAACCACATGTGATACAACATTTCTGCGGTCGATTGCGGATCTTGCTGGGCGATTGATCTATCGGTTATGCCCACTTGAACACAAGTCGTTAACCTCTCTATGATACCGGCGGAACCTTTAAGTAAGGCAACACGCATGGCTTCGGATAAATCGGCCACTTCGGCGCTGAGTTTCACGACCAGACACTTTTGATCTACGCAGCCATCGGCTTGTACGTGCAACCATTGTTGCCAGTATTGCATCAAGCGTTGATGGCCTGTTAGTGTCGAGTCATTGAATAATGCGTCTAAATCTAATTGATATTTTTCAAAATAATCAGTAATAAGCGCTTCGCCAAATTGTTCTTTGGATTTGAAGTAGTGATAAAACGAGCCTTTTGGCACTTCGGCCGCCTGCAGCAGTAGGGATAAGCCGACGCTGGAGAAGCCTTTGCGTACGATCAGCTTGTAGCCGATGTCGAGAATATGCTGGCGAGTGGATTGAGTTTCAATTTTCATGGGGGTTAGGATAAATCAAATTAGACCGGTCGTCTAGTGTTGTTTTTATCGACGATTTCAACATATTCGATTTAGTATGCTTTGCATTGTGACTTTTGCGCTGCCTTGAGTCAGGTTAATAAAATTGCCAAATTGATAAATGTCAGATGGATAAGGCATTCTGATGGTGAAATGGTCGGGTGGACAACATACTCACAGTGCTTAGATAAATCGTCACTGTGAGCATTCGATTCACGATTGATGTGAAATATTAATCGTACTGCCACTCAATCGAGATGATTAGAGGTAGCTACAGCAATATTCGGCAATGGCAGTATTGCGGATTTTGAAGCTAACATTCGCGGCAAGCTCAAATTGCGTTCCTTCACTAAACTCTTGCCATAAAGTGCTCTCCGGTAACAACACCTCAAAGCGGCCACTGGTGACTTCCATGACTTCGCCTTGGGAAGTCGAGAACTCATATTCTCCGGGTAATACAACACCTAAGGTTTGCTTACTGCCATCGGCTAAAAATACACTACGGCTAGCTACTTTGCCGTCAAAGTAGATATTGGCTTTTTTCGATACTGACACTTGCTCGAGTAAACTCATTATTAATCCTCTATAAATTGGCTTTAGATGAATTTATATGCATTTTTGATAAATTTCAATGCGTTGTTTGCCGCGTGGATGTACGCATTCAATATACGTTGATGCTAATGTCCGGTTTATCGCCAATTTCCCACTTTATTATTTTAGTTGAAGTGGTCGACGACAGTTGATTGTCATTTAAAGTTATTAATCATTATTTTTATTTAAAAATAATGACTTGGAGGCATTTTAGTCAGCTTTTGATGAAAATAGTCGGTACTACTTTGTTTCGCTGAGATTCTTCTATAGTGTTATGGCAGGTTTGATTCTGTAAAGAGCGAAGGAATAGAATTCGAAGCATGACAAGGAGTCCTCCATGGGTTTTACTCGTAAAATTCAGCTTATCAGTTTATTAATTGTCCTATTACCCCTCATTTTTGCTACAGCAATAGTAACTTATATTGCTCGGGATGAATTGTTTGCCGAGGCTCAGTCTCGTTTAGTGGCTGTGCGTGAGATCAAGCAGCGGCAAATTGTGAGTATGTTTCAGGACTTTTCCGATAATCTTCAGGCCGTCAGCGCCGTAATCGCCAGCCAAAAAAACCTCGATACTCTTACCGACATAGATCAAACCTTGCAGTCCTTAAATAAATCTCTCGGTTTTTATGATCTGTTTATTATTCGTGATGATGGCACCGTTTTATATACAGTTGAGAAAGAGTCTGATTTCGGTACCAATTTGCGTACAGGGCCCTTCCATGATTCGGGATTAGCACAATTATTTAATAAGGCATTGGGATCGGCGGGTACTGTATTGTTGCAAGATTTTTCCGCATACGCTCCTTCAAATGGTCAACCAGCGGCATTTATTGGCCAGTCGATTCAGTTCAATCAGCAAAGGTTAGTCGTGGCGGCTCAGGTATCCATCGACCGCATTAATCGAGTTATGCAAATTCGTGAAGGTATGGGGCAAAGCGGTGAAACTTATCTCATAGGTCCAAATAATCGTATGCGCTCCGATTCTTTTCTCGACCCAGTTAATCGCACTGTTACGGCTTCTTTTGCGGGAACGGTAGCTCAGAATGGTGTCGATACACAGGCGGTCAAAGAGGCGCTGGCAGGTAAAACAGGGGTGATGCAAGTGAATGATTACAATAATAATCCTGTATTATCTGCTTATTCTCCCGTCGTTGAGCTTGGTTTACGTTGGGGTTTGATGGCTGAAATTGATGTGAGTGAAATTGCAGCTCCCGCCTACCGCATGCTGTTTATTGGTTTATCTGTATGTGTGGCCGCCTTAGTGTTGGCGTTCGCTGCCGCTAAGTTAGTCACAGGATTTGTATTAAAGCCGCTCGGCGGTGAGCCTGAGGACATGTGCAACTTGACCAGTATGATCGCCTCTGGTGATTTAACTCATCATTTACCGCATATTCAAACGGATAATCACCTGATGAGTTGGTTGGCGCGGATGCAAACTAAGCTTAAAGAAATCATCAGTCAGCTGGTGGGTGTTGGGCATGAACTTGAATCCGCCGCCGAACAAAACTCTGCAGCTATGAGTCAAGCCGATTGCAGTATTCAGATGCAGGCTAAAGAAACCGATATGCTGGCCACAGCGGTTGAAGAAATGAGTTATGCCGCAGCCGAAATCAGCACCAATACGATGAGGTCCTCCGATGAAGTGTCTGCCTGTACCCATTCGAGTGAAATTCTTTCACAAAACTTAGCCAGTACTCGTAAAAGCTTAAAAGTACCTTGAACAGTTTTGCGACTATTCATCAACAGGTGGGCAGTCTTGAGGCGGATAGTCAGAAAATCGGTTCAGTATTGGCGGTGATAAATGCGATTGCAGAACAAACTAATCTCTTGTCTCTTAATGCGGCGATTGAAGCTGCGAGAGCTGGCGAGCATGGTCGTGGATTTGCGGTGGTGGCCGATGAGGTGCGTCAGTTAGCGGTGAAGGTTCAGTTGGCAACTCAGGATATTGGGCAAGTGTTAAAAGGTATTCAGCAACAGTCAGGTGTGCTGGCGTTGCATAGCGTAACGTGTTCCACTGAAGCCTCTAAAACCGCAGAAGATGCCGATGGAATGCAAGCGGCTGTGGATGATATTGCTTTGCGCTTAGAAACCTTAAAGGCATTAATGATTCAAACCGCAACCGCTGCGGAAGAACAAACAACGGTTTCAGCGACGATTGCGCAGGGGATTGCTGGCTTAAGCGTGGCGGCGGAGGAAAATAGTGCGGCTATCAGCCAAGTGGCAGCGAGTACGCGGAGTCTGTTGGGGTTAGCACATCAGCTTGGTTTAACAACGGCACAGTTTAAGGTGTAGGTATTTTTCGCTGCATTTACAGTGTTCTCACCTTAGTTGGTGCTGTAAATGTGACTGAGCTCGATGTTGTATATCCGCCAGAAATGGAGCTCTGGCGGATATTTTTTACCTTTTAAGTTATCTAATAAAGAATTATGAACGCTTACGCCAAATTGTCATTTCCGAAATGGAGTGTTGGAATTTACGTTTAGTCTCGCGGATCACGAAGGGGATTTCCTTCACTGCGACCAGCTCAAATTGTCCAATTAAGGTTTCGGTCAAGCCATCTAAGGTGGTGAAGTTCTCCCCTTTGATCTTAACGCCACCTAACCATTTATCCTTGGGCGTATAATCTTCAAGCCAAGTGTATGGCGAGGCAATGACAAGGTATCCACCGTGATTAATCCGCTGGGCAATACTGGTTAAAAAGTGCTTAGGATCGTTCAACCTGTCGATAAGGTTTGAGGCATAAACCAAGTCATAACCTGTGTAGATGGGCTTTAAATTACAGGCATCACCTTGCATAAAGTTGACCTTTTTAACCTCAAGCTCATATCCCAGTTTCGCGAGACTCGCACTCTTAAATTCCTGTAAGTCGCCTTCGGTACGTATGGTGTAACGTTTTTCACCTTGTTCTGTCAGCGCATAGGCCTGTTGAATAAAGCGCGCCGAGAAGTCGATACCATCAACATGATCAAACACTTTTGCCAGTTCGAAACTCGCGCGACCAACGGAGCAGCCGATATCGAGGGCTTTGGTGGTATGGCTAAGCTGAATTTCACTGAGCGCTTGCTGCACACCATTGACGCAGAAGTTAGCCACCCCGAAATATTCGGCGCCATAGTGGAATTCAAGGTATTGGGAAATCAGTTCATCCGTTTCGTACACATTGACCTCGGCCATTTGAGCTGGATTTTGGGTGGATTCCACATAGCGAAAGCCCGCGTGTTGATAGAAATGTCGACGAAACGCATAGCGTGATGAAGCAATTGCCTCATTACCCGTAGAGATCCACGAGCCGCCTTTGATGAGATTATGTTTGCCATCGAAGGTTGGGGTGGAGAAATCATCGTAAAGTGGGTGTACGGCGAAGCCGTCAAAACCGTCGATTGCGGTTTCTGTCCATTGCCAAACATTACCGACAATATCGAAAAAGCCATTATGTTCGAAGCGATTCACTGGGCAAGAAGAGGCGTAATAAGCCAAAGCAATATTGCCCGGCACTTCATGCCAATCGGGCGCATCGGCGGGCACATTCTCGCGTAAGATGTACCACTCAGCTTCAGTTAATAGACGTATATTGCTTTGCTTTTGTTCGGCTTTCCAATTACAGAAGGCTTTAGCTTCGAGCTGATTCACTTCAACAGGCCAGTTTAATGGCAGCGGAATTTCTTCCGCTAAATTACGTTGCCACCATTTATCTTGTCTTAAGCGCCAAAAACGCGGCATTTGTGCTTGGGTATAGGCAAGCCAAGCTTGGCCTTCTTCATTCCAAAATTGGGGTGAGCGATAGCCGCCAGCCTCAACGAATTCGAGATACTCTTGATTTGATACTAAGAATTTAGCCGCTTTAAAGTCGTTAACGTTAAAAATTTTATGGCCGTATTCGTTGTCCCAGCCGTAGGTTTGGTCTTGCTCGGTTTTACCTAAGGTCACTTTTTGCCCTTTTACAGCCAATAGACTGTTGGTCTCGGCAGGGGCGGTGTCTTGGCACGTAGGCCAGAGGTGGTTGGGTGCGACATATTCCAGCGGCAGTTGGCGTATGATCACCGATGAGGTTTCTAAATGAATACGTTCATGCTCAATGCCCATCAAAATGATCCAGGCTGGGCTATTTTGAGTGATAGGTAACGTCAGGGGCATTTCATCAATAACGCGATTGACGACGGCGTTAACTTGCTGGCGATAGCTTCGCACTTCTGCCACATCTGGCCACGGATAATGTTGTTCGTTCAAATCATCCCAAGACATCTCATCGACACCAATGGCGAACATGGATTCGAAGTTGTCGTTTACTCGTTCATCGAGAAATTTACCGAGTTTGAGTTTGTTGATATAGAAAGTGGCCGTATGGCCAAAGTAAAAGATTAACGGATGGCGCAGCGGCTCGGCTTTGAGGTAATAGGCGCTATCTTCTTGGATCAAATCATACAGAGACTCGTATAAAGCCCATGTCTGATTAAAGTATTGCTTAAGCTCTTGACGCTTTCCGGCCTCAGTTTCACCAATGAGCTTAAGGGTTTGAGGGGGTTGCGTTATGGGCTTATCCATAGACAAGTAAACTCCGTATTTATCGGCCTGCGGTGCAAGCATGGGAAGATTAATCTATCGTGTGTGACTCTATACGCGATTACTGAGCTCAGGATCACTTTGTCAGCTTAATGTGTCGGTTTGAGGCAAAGTGTTTTACAAACTAACAGAAAGGCCAATAGAAAGGCCAATTGAGTCCAACATCAGTGCTGGAGCTTAAAGTATCTCAGGTATGACCCTTTGGTTTGGGATTATCTTACAAAGAAAGTGATGCGCTCAATTTAGTGATGCTACTCCTTACAGGGATTAAAATTATTTTATCCCTGAAGAGTATTTTCTCTGTCGGGGTTAAGGCAGAATGATCCCGTCCGTAAAATTATTATGCAGGATATAACGGGATGACAATTAACGCATTATGGATACCCGCCTGGTATGAGCTTGATCCGTCGATCGTAGTGGGTGTGACTGAGGAGTTTGTTTTTCACAAGACTGCCGCAAACGAGGCGTTAAAGTTTTACAGCGGTGCAAAGGAAAACGATGCCGTTAAGGCAACCGGAACTATTTCGGCCATTAAGCACAATGTCTTGGGGGACATTGAAAGTGTCGATGCGCAGGGGCTCGATTATACGCTTGTGTTGCAAGATGGACGGCGTTTGTTAGTCAACGCAGAGGAAAACCCTGGCTTGGTTTATGAGTGGGTTGATGATAGTTGGCAGCCTTCAGATATGGTCATTACAGATTGGACATTAACAGTACAATTTGCGTCTTTATCACCATTGACGCCAATAAAGTAATTGAAGGTTTATCGTGAGTAACTAGATGGCAAAGTGCAGTTAGCGCTCGGGATCCGAGGTTGACTGCACTTTTACTTGTTCAGCAAGTTGTTGGTATTCTTGTTTGATTTCTGCAATATAAACATCGTGAAAATTCAATTCATTAAATTCATCTATACAGAGCTGATAACGGCGTAGCTGCTCAGATTTTTCTTCGGCGGTATCCCATATTTCCATTAGCATAGCGTTTGATTCCATTCATAAATTTAATATATGTATCCAGCATGCATTTTAACTATGTCTACTGATAATTAATCGAGTCGGCTTCAAAATGGTTACGCTTCATTTTGTCCTGAGACGTTATCTTTTCTATAAATCTATTTTAAACAAAGTGTTAGAGTTAACATCTATGTTATACCGTATGAGTGTATAACTGTTTTCCTCGTCTTCTTCGGGACAAATGCTTACATCAAGGCGCTGCCATATCCTTATAATGTTTCTATCTTGATGATTGGATTGTGCCTGTGAGCATTTTGCTCTAGATTGATATTTCTTTGTTTTTATCTTCTGGCCTTGATGCTTTTTTGCCCTTTGGAGCCGTGTAATGGCTAATATTCTGTTAGTTGCCAATCTCAACTGTGATCGGATCTTACTGCTTGATAAACCTTTAAAAACAGGTGGACGTTTCCATTATCAAGATGGCGGCCAAAGGCTCGGCGGCGGTGGGGCAAATACCGGATTAGGTTTAGTCTGGGCAGGGCATAGCGTCGCGCTGGTGAGTCAAGTGGGCCGTGATGACATGGGGGATTGGCTCATTGCAGAAGCCAGTACGCAAGGGCTCGATTGTCGCTTAGTGCAGCGCCGCACCGGCAATACATGCGAAATGCTGCTTGTAATGACGCCAGACGGCGAGCGCACCATTATTCGGCCACAAAGACCCATATTTGAATTATCTGTACCGCCGAAATGGCAGCCATGGGACGCGTTGTATTTTAATACTTCCGCTGAAGGCTCTGTCAGCTGGGCAAAAACAGCTTTAGAACATTGTCTTGTGGTCGCGCAATTAGCCAAGGACGACAGACAGAGACCTTGTCATATTTTATTGGCCTCCATGAGTGATATTCAGGGGCGTTGTGATGGCGCATCTTGGGAATATGGCAAAAGCATTGGTGGCGATTGTCTGCGTTACTTTATTGTCACCGATGGTATCAATGGGGCTAAGGTTTACACGCATGATCAAGTGCAGCATGTTGCTGCTATCCCTGCCACAGTTGTTGATACCACTGGCGCGGGTGATGCCTATGCGGCAGGGTTGATCCACAGTCTCTGCATCGGCCAGTCGATTACTGAGGCCATGGCAGAAGGGGCGATTTGGGCGGCATTTGCGGTGGCAACCGATAGTTCTATTCCGGGTGAGGCACTAAAACAGTATTTAGAGACAAAGCAAACGACATAATAAGTACTATTGTGACCAGTTTGAGTCATCTTTTTGTCATACGTCCTTGCTAGAGTATGTCTTGTGGCGCATAGCTTGTCTCTTAACGTTTTCTTGTACTTTTCTCCCATTTATTGGTTAGTATGTTTTTTGCCTCGTTTCCCCAACGAGGCATTTTTTTGCTCAAAATAAAGTTATTCCATCGTAGAACGCCAATACGACAGAAATCTTGTGCGGCCATGGCGCAATTGCGTTAACATTTATTCAACTAAAATAGTTATCGTTAAATTAAAATAATAAGCCACTCAAGGTGTTCTGTAGTCTTTGGAGTTGAGAATGGGCAATAACGCTTGGAATGATAAAAATAAATTTATTTGGCTTCTGTCTGTTTTGCTTTTGGTCGCCTTTTTAGTGACTAGCGGTATCAGTTACAAAGTAGCCCATGATTCACTGAGCCAACAAATAGAGAGCAATACCTTACCGCTCACAAGTGACAATATTTATTCAGAAATTCAACAGGATTTGTTACGACCCATCTTTATTTCATCCTTGATGGCGCAGGATACCTTTGTTAGGGATTGGACCTTAAGTCATGAGCAAGAGCCCAAAAAACTCATTCGTTACCTTAAGGAAATCCAAGAGAAATACGGTACAGTCACTAGCTTTTTTGTGTCTGAGAAAAGTCGAAATTATTACCATTCCACGGGCATTTTAAAACAAATCCAAGATGTAGAGCCTGACGATGCTTGGTATTTTCGAGTGCGTTCTTTACCTGAATCTGAGCATTATGAGGTCAATATTGATGCCGATACGGCTGATCGCAGTAAGACAACAGTATTTGTGAATTATAAGGTTTTTGATTTTGAAGGAAAATTCATTGGTGTTACTGGTGTGGGGTTGGCGGTTGAAAAGGTTAAAGCCTTAATTGAGTTATATCAAAAGCGTTATAACCGCCGAGTGTTCTTTACCGACCGGCAAGGTAATGTCACTTTGCATGGCGATCAATATGACGGTACGGATTCGCTGCAAACGAACGTAGGGCTTGATAATTTGGCTACGCGTATTTTAACCAGCCCAAGTGCCGCCTTCAGCTATCAGAAAAACGGGAAAACGGTTTATCTCAATAGTCGCTTAGTTCCTGAGTTTAAGTGGTATTTAATTGTTGAGCAGGAGGATGCGCCACAAGAGCGGGAACTGTTAAATACGTTTTGGGGTAATTTGGCGTTAAGCCTAATGGTGACCCTAGGTATTTTATTCATCTCCAACATGACCTTAGGTCGTTATCAGCGCAAACTAGAAATTATGGCGTCTACTGATAAGCTCACTGGCGCCGCTAACCGTCAGGTGTTTGATGAGTACTTTAGGCAGGCGTTAGATAAAGCTAAGCTGACACAATCGCCGATTTCAATACTCTTGCTGGATATCGACCACTTTAAAAAAGTGAACGACAGTTATGGGCATGGGATTGGTGACTTAGTATTAAAAACCATGACTAATATGCTGCGTGGTTTACTACAACAACAGGATATTTTATGTCGCTGGGGCGGTGAGGAGTTTTTAATTTTACTCCCTGAGATGGATTTATCTCGAGCGGCAGAACTGGCAGAACAGATCCGTGACCTCATTTCCCAGCGGGAAATTAAAGTGAATGGATTACACATTTCTATTACTGCCAGTATTGGTGTTGCTGAGCATCAAGTGCAAGAGCCCGCAGAGGACCTTATCAAACGTGCCGATCTGGCCTTGTATCAGGCAAAAGAAGCGGGCCGAAATCAAGTGGTGTTAAATCATTCATAGACTCTACTCGGTTCTTCTTGGCAGCAATGTTTAGCCTACCTTTGTGGGTTATGGCGCGGGTTGATTGTATTATTGGCGTATCGCGGTTTACACTCTGACAGTAATGCGCGATAGGTCATTGATTTGGAGTTGCAGATGTCAAAGTTGTTGATTAATAAGTTGTCTGGATTGTACTTAGGAACTCATCTTCAAGAAATGTCCGGTGTTGCTACGGGGATTGATGGTAAGCAAGCGGCTCAACAACTGTTAGTGCATATCGACCATGTTGAAGGGGACGCGCAGGCCGATCCAAAACACCATGGCGGCCTTGATCGCGTGCTACATCATTTCCCCCGCGAGCACTACGGCCAATATCGTCGTTGGGACTTAATCACCCAGCTCGAAGATGCGCCCAGCATGGGAGAGAACATTAGCACAGTTGGACTGAACGAAACTCAAGTCAATATTGGCGATATCTTGCAAATTGGCGCAGTAAAAGTGCAAGTGACTCAGCCGCGTTCACCTTGTTTTAAATTGAATCTGCAATTTGGCCACAGAGAATTCGCCCTCGCTATGCAGCAAAGCCAATTATGTGGTTGGTTTTATAGAATCTTAACCCCAGGGATTATTCAGTTAAACGATAGGATTGAATTAGTTGAGCGTCGTACTGATATCAGTGTTGCCGAGGCCATGTCACTCTATTTCTCGCCAACGTTTAATGCCAGTGCCTATGATCGTTTAGCTTCCTGCGAGGGATTAGCGCTGAGTTGGGTTAATAGCCTACAACGCCGCTTAGCATTACAGACAGTAGAAGATTGGCAAATGCGTTTATATGGGCCGAGTGGAAAATAAGGCTTTATATTCAAAATGATAAAACAGGGATGACCTATGATTGAACCCGTTACAAAAAGTGATAAAGATTTTGGCTTACTGGTATACGCCTCAAGTTTTATTGGATACTTAGTGCCGTTGGGCTCTATTCTTGGTCCTTTGATCATTTGGCTGATGAAGCGTGAAGAGTCCGCATTTGTTGATCAATGTGGCCGTAGTTGCTTGAACTTTAAATTGAGCCTGTTGATTTATGTGATCATCAGTGGCGTATTAGCTTTGGTCGGCATTGGTTTCATCTTTTTAGCCATACTCGGCATATTCGATCTGGTGTGTACTGTGCTGGCGATTATTAAGGCCAGCGAAGGTAAAGTGTATCGCTATCCATTAACGATTAAATTTATTGCTATGGATTAATTGCCTCTGCGAGTTAAAGAAAAACGCCTTAGATGGAAACATCTAAGGCGTTTTTTATGGCGTAAGTTTTAAGGTTTTACACCTTAAACTTGGCCACTAAGGTATCTAAGCGGTGTGACAGTTGATTCAAGGCTAAACTCGCCTGTGCCGCCGCTTGTGCAGTATTGGCAGTACGTTGAGTAATGTCATTGATTTCAGTGACGTTACGGTTGATGTCCTCCACAACTGTGGATTGTTCTTCCGTTGCCGCAGCAACTTGAATGTTCATGTCGCTGATAAGACCAATGCGATCGCTAATGCCAATTAACGATTTGCTGGCTTCATCGACGGCCACAACGCCTTCGTGGGAGCGGGTACGACTCTGGGCCATCGCATTAACCGCGCGGCTGGCTTCCGATTGCAGCTTGTCGATCATGCCTTGCACTTCATTAGTCGATGCTGCTGTGCGTGAGGCTAAGTTACGCACTTCATCGGCTACGACAGCAAATCCGCGTCCAGCTTCGCCGGCACGTGCTGCTTCAATGGCCGCGTTAAGTGCTAACAAGTTAGTCTGCTCAGAGATAGCGCGGATCACATCTAAAATACCGCCGATGGATTTAGTGTGGGTCGCGAGGGACTCAATCACTTCACCCACTTGGCCAACGTCTTTTGACAATTGGTTAATGGTATCGCGGGCACGGGTTACCACAACTTGGCCGCTGCTAGCTTCAGTATCTGCATCTCTGGCGGCAACCGCAGCTTGGGCGGCATTACTGGCAATTTCGTTAACCGTCGCGCCCATTTCATTAATGGCCGTTACCACCATCATAGTGCGATCTTTCTGCTCGTGGCTGTCTTCTAAGGTTTGTTGTGCCTGATTCGACACATCCTTAGCCGAGAAACCGAGCTGTTCGCTGGTTTGTGCCACTTCGATGACCGAATCTTGGATCTTGCTGATAAAGCTGTTAAATCCCTTGGCGAGTTGCGCAATTTCATCTTCACCATTAACAGGTAAGCGTTGGCGTAAGTCACCTTCACCTTCGCCTATGTCGTGGAACATGGCGGCAACTTGGGCAATAGGACGACTCACAGAACCTGCCACCACGATGGCGAGTACAATAAAGCCCGCTGCAATGATCAGTGTCCAGATTAAGATCTGATAAGCCGCTTCGGTTAATAGCGCAAACACTTCGGCTTCTGGCACTTGTGCCACTAAGTACCAATCCATAGATGCGATATAACTACTGGCAACCAGCATGTTTTCGCCATTGATCTTGGTATTGATCAGATTGAAATCACCGCGGTTTAATAATGAGCTTGAACTTGCATCCTTGTATAAGTTGCTTAGGTTGCTCTTACCAATTTGGCTCGTATCTGGGTGGAGTTTCACTTCTCCCTTGGCATCCACTAAGTAAACAAATCCCGTTTCTTCAATCTTAAACGAGCTCAGCAAGCGCACCATATCATCGAGTGATTTAGCGAGCCCGACTAAACCGCGACCATTAGGTTGCTGGTAGTTGATGAAGAGTTTGACTTCGCCGTTGGCCTCAGTGAATACGTTTAACATACGTTCTTGGCCACTGTCGCGGTAACCAAAAAACCAGCCATCCTGCGCAGGAGTGAGCACGCGCAAAAAACCATCCTGAGTGTAGTAGGCGGCAGTTTGTCTATCTGCGTAGGAAGCTTGCGCTAGCTTATATTGACGAGTGATGTCTTTGAGTTGGGCTACGACTTGGGTTTCTTGGGCCTGCGGTCTACCGTCTTCGAGCCATTGCAGTAACATGCGGCTACTGGCCAATTGCTCTGCAGCATTCATCAAAGTGGAAATGTCGAGATCGATCTTATTGCGAATTTGCATCATTAAGCTCGGTAATTCCGAGCCTAACATCCTTTGTTGTACGACATTTTTAGCGCTACGTTGGCTTAATACGCCGACGAGTATGGTCGACAACAGTACTGCAAATGTCACTGTTAACAGAATTTTCTGCTTAATGGTGAGGTTATTAAATATCATAAATATCAATATGCCTGTGTTGGACTATTTTGAGTTATCGGTCAACGCACTCTTGTACGGTAAAAGATTATCGGACAGAAATGTTAAAAGTTAACCTTAGTCTAGGCCGGTTGCCGAATAAAACAGCGTATAGAACACTTATTTGGCCTAACCTGTTGGTCTTGCTGTAGATCTAATTATGTAGAGTATAGATGGAAATGAGATGGTGATTGAAAACGAACTCTTTTTTGTGTGGCAATTGTGGCCAATGTCGCGAGTAAGGGCAAGCAAAAAAAGTGAACTATTCGTGTAAAAGGTGAAAAAAAGGCGCTCCACTGAGCGCCATTATTTACATTTATCATCCAAATGTTACATGTTGGGGTAGTTTGGACCACCACCACCTTCCGGTGTAACCCAAGTGATGTTTTGGCTCGGATCTTTAATGTCGCAGGTTTTGCAATGAATGCAGTTTTGCGCATTGATTACAAACTTGGGTTGACCCGCCTCTTCGACGATTTCATACACGCCGGCTGGGCAGTAACGCTGTGCTGGCTCATTAAACTGAGTCAAGTTAATGCCCAGTGGAATGCTGCTGTCCTTGAGACGTAAATGGCAGGGCTGATCTTCCTCATGATAAGTGCTCGATAGATACACTGAGGACAGTTTATCGAAGCTAAGCTTGCCATCGGGTTTTGGATAATCAATCTTGCTGTAAGCGCTCACAGGTGCCATTTGCGCATAGTCTGGGTGCTCATCACGCAGTGTGATAGGGAACTTTCCGCCAAACCAGTTTTGATCTATATAGTTGAATGCGCCGCCTAAATAGGTACCAAATTTGTGCATCGCTGGACCAAAGTTGCGGGATTTATGTAATTCTTCGTATAGCCAGCTTTCTTCAAGGTGGGTTTGGTAACAGTCGAGATCTTTACCGCCTTCAACCCCTGCCATCATGGCTTTACCTAAGGTTTCTGCTGCAACAATCCCGCTCTTCATCGCAGTGTGAGTGCCTTTGATTTTAGCAAAGTTCAACGTACCCGCGTTGCAGCCTATGATAAGACCGCCAGGAAAACTCATCTTAGGTAGCGAGTTTAAGCCGCCTTTAGTAATCGCGCGGGCGCCATAACTAAGGCGTTCGCCGCCGGTTAAATACTTAGCAATCACAGGGTGGGTTTTATAGCGCTGGAATTCGTCAAATGGGCTCAGATGCGGATTTTTGTAGTTCAAATCAATAATAAGGCCGACCGCAATCTGGTTATCTTCCATGTGATAAAGGAAGCCGCCACCCGATGCGCCCTCGGTTAATGGCCAGCCACCTGTGTGAACGACTTTGCCTTGTTCGTGTTGCTCGGCGGGGACTTTCCAAATTTCTTTGAAGCCTAAACCGTAATGCTGTGGTGTTTTACCATTATCTAAATGGTATTTTTCGATAAGTTGCTTGCCTAAGTGGCCGCGGCAACCCTCGGAGAAAACGGTATATTTAGCATGCAACTCCATGCCTGGCATAAAGCTGTCTTTGGGTTCGCCATCGGCACCCACTCCCATATCGCCAATTGAAATACCTTTAACGCTGTTATCGGCGTTAAATAGCAGTTCACTGGCGGCAAAGCCGGGGAATATTTCGACACCGAGTTCTTCTGCGCGATTGGCAAGCCAGCGAGACAGATTACCGACGCTGATAATAAAATTGCCGTCGTTGTGCATGGTTTTTGGCACAAAAGCATTAGGCATGACTCTGCCGTCGGTGGCTGAGCTGAGTAGGTAGATTTCGTCGTGGGTGACAGCGGTTTTTATTGGAGCATCTTTTTCGCGCCAGTCGCTGAATAGCTCGTCTAGCACTTTTGTCTCGAACACTGCGCCTGACAGAATATGCGCGCCCACTTCTGAGCCTTTTTCTACCACACAGACGGTAATTTCTTTACCTGAATCCTGTGATATTTGCATTAATCGACATGCCGTGGCCAAGCCAGCTGGACCAGCACCGACGATAACAACATCGAATTCCATTGATTCGCGTTCCATCAGTTCACCTCTTCCTTCACGTTTCCCCGATTTTTATCGAGTGTTGTAGTTTGTAAACGGGCGTTTTATTGCTTGCACCACCTTACCTGAAAATAAGATAAGGTCACAGTGGATTAAGCTGCTGTTTAGTCTAATTCAATACAAATCTTTAGGTGAGGACTGTCACAGATTATTCACGCTAGCGTGATCTAGGTTAATAAATACCTGTTTAGGGGTATAGCTAGTGAGTACTTTCGGCCTATAATCACCGACGACGGTTCTCCGAGCTTGCCTGCCTAAGTCGAAAGATATGGAGGTGTAGCCGTGGTAATAATGCCACCGGGGTGGGATAAGAAATGCTCTCACCTCCCACACTTGGAAAGGTGATCATGTCTCAATTACAAGACAGCTTTGGTCGAAAATTTCACTATTTACGGATGTCAGTCACTGACGTTTGTAACTTCAAATGCAGTTACTGCCTCCCTGATGGTTATCATCCTGAAGGTAAACCAAAATTCTTATCTCTCAATGAGATAGAAAACTTAGTCTCCGCATTTAGCCAAGTCGGCACCCAAAAAATCCGCATTACAGGCGGTGAACCTACCCTGCGTAAAGACTTTACCGACATCATTCGTGTCGTCGCTGATAACCCGCGCATTCATACTATTGCGACGACCACTAATGGATATCGACTCGAAAAGCATGCCAAAGAATGGTTCGATGCTGGCTTGCGTCGTATCAATGTGTCCGTGGATAGTTTAGATCCCAAAATGTTTTACCAGATCACCGGCGAAAATAAGTTTGACGAAGTGATGCGGGGGATTGATGCCGCCTTGTCAGCAGGTTTCGAGCGAGTAAAAATCAACGCCGTACTGCTTAAAGGTTTAAACGATAAAGATTTGCCACGTTTTTTACACTGGATTAAACACACGCCAATCGACCTGCGTTTTATCGAGCTGATGGAAACGGGTCTTGGTCGTGAGTATTTTGAAGCCCATCACCTAGCGGGCGCCGACATCAAAGCACAGTTACTGGCAGATGGCTGGCAATTAGATACGCCAAGCGCCTCCGATGGTCCAGCCCAAAATTTCAGCCGCAGCGATTATCAGGGCCGTATCGGCTTGATCATGCCCTATGCCAATAATTTTTGTGCTACCTGTAACCGTTTACGGGTATCTGCTAAGGGTAAATTGCACTTGTGCCTCTTTACGGAATCCGGTGTCGATTTACGTGATCTGCTACAGCATTCTAACCAGCAAGCGGAATTAATTGAGCGTCTGCACGGTCAATTAGCCCAGAAGAAAGAAACCCATTACTTGCATCAAGGCATCACAGGTGTCACTCAGCATCTTGCCTCTATTGGCGGCTAGACCTGATTTTAGGTCTGTGGCTATAGCCAATTTAGCGCGAGTAAAAGCTCAATTTCCCTTGTACCCTGTTTTGACCTCAATTAAAGGATCGCTCCAATGAGCAATGTATTTACTCATATTAATGCCGATGGCAATGCCCATATGGTCGATGTAACTGAAAAAGCCGTTACCGAGCGCGAAGCCCGTGCAGAAGCTTTTATCGAGATGGCGAGCACGACACTCGAGATGATCATGAGTGGCAGCCACCACAAGGGTGATGTGTTTGCGACCGCGCGTATTGCGGGCATTCAAGCCGCGAAAAAAACTTCAGACCTTATCCCTCTCTGCCATCCGCTGATGCTAACGAAAGTTGAAGTCGATTTAGAGGCACAACCTGAACATAACCGCGTGCGTATTACTAGCCTGTGCAAGTTATCCGGCAAAACGGGCGTAGAGATGGAAGCGTTAACTGCAGCTTCAGTGGCGGCGTTAACTATCTATGACATGTGCAAGGCCGTGCAAAAAGATATGGTGATCTCCCAAGTCCGTCTGTTGGAAAAGCGTGGCGGCAAGTCGGGACATTTTAAGGTTTAGCGTATCAAAAACGAGAGAAGACTATGATTAACGTGTTGTTTTTTGCTCAAGTTCGAGAATTGTTGGGCACAGCTAAATTAAGCCTAGAGGCGAGCGAGCAGACACAAACTGCCGAAGCATTACGGGCAACGCTGGCGGCAACCGACGACAAATGGGCTAAAGTATTAACCTCTGACAAATTGCTGGTGGCGGTAAATCAGACCATTAGTCAATGGGATACGCCTGTAAACGATGGTGATGAAGTCGCCTTTTTCCCACCGGTTACAGGAGGTTAATATGCGTTTATTACCCGCAGTTCGAGTGCAAGAGGTCGATTTTAGTGTTTCTGACGAATATCGCCAGCTAGCTCAAGATGATAGCGATGGTGCCGTAGTCACTTTTGTCGGCAAAGTGCGTGATTTTAACGATGGGACCGCGGTGACAGACTTAACCTTAGAGCACTATCCGGGTATGACCGAAGCCGTGTTAGAACAAATCGTTGCCGAGGCGCGTAGCCGCTGGCCGCTCAATAAAGTGACGGTTATTCACCGTGTCGGTACTATGGCTCTGGGTGAGCAGATTGTGTTTATCGGCGTAACCAGCGCCCATCGCAAGGCCGCTTTTGCTGCCTGTGAATTCTTAATCGACTTTTTAAAAACCAAAGCGCCATTCTGGAAATTAGAAGCGGGCGAGCAAGGTAAAAGTTGGGTTGAAGCGAAAGATGCCGATGAACAAGCGGCTAAGCTATGGCAACACAAAGACTAGTCGCGTGGCAGAGATACTCGTAGTCGCAACGCAGCTTGCCAGTTTAAGACCCGCGCGGATATTGCACTAAGGTGACCCAATGCAGAGTTTGACCCGTTTCTTCCATACCTGTGTTTTTGCATTACTCTGGTACTTGGCGGTCGTGCCATCTAGCAGTCGAGCGGCGGATAATACAGCGATTCCCGCGATTGCCGCTGCCTCAGATTTACGTTTTGCCCTCGATGATATTAGCCAAAAATTTACCAATGAAACTGGGCTAAAAGTAAAAATATCCTATGGGTCATCGGGCAATTTTGCTACTCAAATCCAAAACGGTGCGCCCTATGAATTATTTTTATCTGCGGATGAAAAATATATTCAGCAATTGCATAGTGCTGGCGTTGCCCGCGATGCCGGCGTTCTTTATGCCCAAGGGCAACTCGCTATTGTTGTACCTAAAACAGGTCGTTTGTCCGTTGATCCTGAACTTAAGGGGTTAGCCGATGCACTCGCTGCAGGAAAAATTACCCGTTTTGCTATTGCTAATCCTGATCACGCTCCCTATGGCGAAAAGGCCAAAGAAGCATTGCAGTTTGTGCAGTTGTGGGATGCAATTCAACCTAAATTGATCCTTGGGGAAAATGTGTCCCAAGCAGGGCAGTTTGCGATTAGTGGTTCAACCCAGGGCGGGATTATTGCGCTCTCTTTAGCTATGTCTCCTACTTTTGCCAAACATAGCAATTACGCCATAGTGCCAGCAAAAATGCATAGTCCACTGTTTCAGCGTATGGCATTAATGGCCAAGGCGGGTGAAACTGCTCAGCATTTTTACGATTATTTAAGAGCCGATAGTGCTCGTCGTGTTTTGGCCGATTATGGTTTTTCATTGCCAGAGCAACCATGATGGATTGGCAGGCACTTTGGTTATCGGTCAAGCTGAGTGGTATCACAGTTTTAGTGTTGATTCCTCTAGCTATATTGGCTGGACGGGCATTAGCTTATCGTCAATTTGTCGGCAAATCTTGGATCGAGGCGCTGATCATGGTGCCCTTAGTATTACCGCCAACTGTGATTGGTTATTACTTGCTGGTGGGGCTTGGCAGTCAAAGTTGGCTCGGACAATGGATTGAGCAAGTCATAGGTCAGCAACTCGTGTTTCACTTTTCAGGTCTGGTTATCGCCTCTGTTTTAGTTAATATTCCCTTCGCTGTGCAGCCGATACAACGCGCCTTTGAAACTGTACCTAATGATGTTCGCGACGCAGCCGCTTGTTGCGGCATGAGTCGACTTAAAATTCTACTTAAAATTGAATTGCCTATGGTGTGGCCGGGTGTGCTCACGGCATTAGTTCTGTGCTTCTCCCATGTGCTTGGGGAGTTTGGCGTTGTGCTGATGATGGGCGGCAATATTGCTGGCGAGACTAAGACGATTTCGATTGCAATTTATGACAGTGTGCAATCATTCGATTTTAATGCCGCTGGCACTATGTCATTAGTCTTATTGCTGTTTGCCGTGACGGCGTTAGCATTAACAACCAGTCTATCGCGGCGTTTAGGAGGTCAGCGTGGCGCAAATCATCGCTGATCTGCAGTGTCAGATCCAAAATCATAAACACATTAAACTCAACGCTGATTTTCGCTGTAAAGCGGGTGAAGTACTTGCTGTGGTAGGGCCGTCTGGCGGTGGAAAAACCACGCTGCTACGGATGATCGCTGGGTTGAATCATCCCGATACGGGACAAATCCACTTTGGCGATCGGCCTTGGTTTGATGATAAAGCGCGTATCGCCTTAAGCCCGCAGCAACGCCATATCGGTTATATGCCGCAGCATTTTGGGCTATTTCCGAATCTCACTGCCTTAGAAAATGTAGTCGCTGGGCTTGATCATATTCCCAAGGCGGAACGCATACCGCGCGCGAAAGATTGGCTCGAACGGGTCAATCTACAGGGATTACCCGATAGATTACCGGCGCATTTATCGGGCGGCCAACGCCAGCGCGTTGCGCTTGCCAGAGCGCTTGCCCGCGAACCGTCGGTTTTGTTGCTGGATGAGCCTTTTTCTGCGGTGGACAGGGAAACTCGCGAGCGTTTATACCTTGAGCTTGCGCGCCTCAAAGAGCAGTTACTTTGCCCAGTGATTATGGTCACCCACGACTTAAATGAAGCCTTACTGCTGGCTGATTCGATGATTTTGATCAGCCAAGGCAAGATGCTACAGCAAGGTGCACCTTTCGAGGTGTTATCGCGGCCACGAAATGAAGCTGTGGCTAGGCAGATGGGGCTAAGAAATATTTTTGATGGTGAAGTGGTATTTCAAGACAGCACTAAAAATCTCACTTGGCTTAAATTTGGTGAGCAGCTAATTGCCTGCGACTATGGCAAAGAGCGCCCTGTGGGAAGTCGAGTCCGTTGGGTTATCCCCAATCAAGGTATTCGTTTTAATTCGATTTCCAAAGGGCGTTTATGCCGCAGTTTTAATAAATTAGATGTCACGATCGACGCTATGCTGGTGATGGGCGAATCCGTTCGGCTTATCTGCTACGTCACTGGCACCCCATTACAACTTAACACTGAAGTCTCGCTGCATTTTGCCCAAAAGCTTGCTCTTACTAAGGGGATGCAAACTACGGTGGCACTCAAATCCGAACAAATTCATATTTTGGAATAGCTTAGCCCTTAGTCCACCATGATAACTTTGAGTAAACCTGCCACCATATTAGGTGCGATTTCGCATTATCGCGTCTAGCTCAGTTATCAATTGGGCTATTGTCGTTTGAAATTGAGCCAATTCCGCTTCAGCATTATTATTTCCCTGTTGCCTCATTTTTTCTTCGAGTATCCAAGCGTGCTCTGCTATTGATGTGAGCCCTAACATACTGATAGTTCCAGCACATCTATGGATCTTATCCGCAAGTTGAGGTGTTTTAAGTTGAATATCCTGAAGTGAGGTTTCGAGCTCAGTTTTAAACATTAATAGCATTTTGCTTAATGTCTCTTCCCGACCAAAGGCATCCTCTAATATTTTTATATCGATAAGTGCTGGTTTTGCAGACGGTAGCCATTTCAAAAGCATTTCATACAGCTCATCTAAGTGCAGTGGTTTTGCCAGTAAGTCATCCATCCCAACTGCGATGCACCTTTGCTTCTGCTCATTTAGCACGTTGGCCGTGAGTGCGATGATGGGAATATGTTGCCCCTCGATTTCCTGCGATCTCACTTGTTGGCAAAAAGTGTAGCCATCCATCACTGGCATGCGGCAATCGCATAACACTAAGTCATATTGAGTCTTTTGCATGAGGGCGAGCGCTTGGGCACCGTTATCTGCGATATCGCATGTTAGGCGTAACTGTTTCAGCTGTCGCTGCACCAATATCTGATTAAGTTGATGATCTTCAACTAATAATATTTTGCATTCTGGCCAGTTAAACTTAAATTGAATATCCCTTTGCGGGGTTGAGACTATAGTATCAATCCACCCCATGTTGATGTAACACACATCCTTCACAGCTTGCGATGTTAAGGGATTTGCATTCAATAAACATTGCTCATTTTGATATCTATAACCCAGTGCTTCATTAAAGTGAGTGCAGAGTATGTGTTGCCGATCATCCGAAGCATTATCAGTAAACAACAGGTCTGCATTGGCTTTATTCTCTGTTAATACAATGCCTAATGAAGCTAAATGCCAAGATAAAGTGTGACGTAGTTTTATATCGCCGATGGCGATATATGCTTTTAATCCCTGTAATTGCTCATCAAATTCATTCTGAGCCACCACAGGTAACCGAATGCGTAAACCAATAAATGTGCCTAAATGAGGGGCGCTATTCAGGATGATGTCGCCGCCCATCATTTCGGCGAGTGTATGGCTAATGGCAAGGCCCAAACCTGCACCACCATAGCTACGTGTTGTCGAGACATCAGCTTGCTCAAAAATATTGAATATTCGCGCTTGAGTCTCAGTGTTCATGCCGATACCCGTATCTTGTACGCCAATGAGCAGTAATTGTTGACCTTCTTGTTCGGCTTCAAGCTTGACTGAGACTTCAATAAACCCGCGTTCAGTGAATTTAATGGCGTTATTTACCCAATTGAATAGGATTTGCTTTATACGAAGACTGTCTCCTGTTACCCGTGCTGCTACGCCTTGGTCAACGTGTAAGTAGAGGCTTAAGCCTTTAGTGCGTAAATCATTCATGACCATATTAAGCGTACTATCGAGAACTTCACGCAATAGTATTGGTGTCGATTCTAGACGCATTTTTCCCATGTCTATTTTAGAGAAATCGAGAATGTTATTAATGATCTGGAGGATTTCTTCCGCGCCATTACTAATGATTTGCACCATTTGTTTTTGTTCTATACCAAGAGGGGTAAAGCTGAGTTGCTCTGCCATACCCACGAGCCCATTCATGGGCGTGCGGATCTCATGGCTCATGGCTGCGAGAAATTCAGCTTTTCTTTTAGTGGCTTGCTCGGCGTTTTCTTTTGCGATGGCTAGAGCATTTTCGACGATGCGCCGTTTATTGATTTCTTGCCTGAGTTTTAAATAGGCTATGGTTAAGCCGCCAATGAAAAGCAGTAAACCTATCGCAATCGGCAGTAGTGTTTTGAGTAAGGTGTGCCAAGAGATGCCTTCGCTGTAATTTACGGCTAGCCAAGTATTGCGGATCTGCTGTTTTTCTTTCTCACTCATACTGGAGAAAACACGGTTAATTAATGGGATAAGTGGCCAATAAGGTTCACGAACGGCAACAGCGAGTTCATCTTTATAAGGCGTTGGTGCCGCTACTCGTAATTCATCGTCAAATTTGTCGTCGATAAGCATAGTCACAACGGCCAAATTACCTATGTAAGCCGCTGCTTTGCCCTTTGCGACTAAGGTCAGACCTTCGTCGGGATTGGCAGAAACTACAACATCGATATTCGGATAGGCTTTTTTAATGCTTGGCAGCAGTAGATTATCTGTGATGACCACGCGTTGAAAGTTCAGTTCTGACAGCCCCGCGATTCGCGGACTGTTGCGGGCAGTGGCTATAACAATAGGGAAAGACGTAAACACTTCGCTCATGTGCCAGTCTGGATATTGTGCTTTCAATCGTGTTGGAATAATGGCGAGATCAATCTCATGATTAACGAGTGCGGTTTGGATTTCATCCCACGTTCTGGTTTTTTGTGCCGCATAATCAAGCCCTAGTTTTTCTCTGAATTGTTCAAGATAATCAGCAAGTAAACCAACCAAGATGCCTTTATTGTTAACCGAAGAGAATGGCATCCAATGACTTACAAATCCGACTCTGAGTGAAGGTAAACCTGCCAGCCATTCGCGTTCATTGGGTCTAAGTAGAAAATTACTGTGGCCTAAAAAATGAAGATCACCCATACCCAGCCAAGTTACTTCGAGAGCATTGCGCTCTTCTACACTCAGAGCCATTAAGGCGTTATCGAGTTGTGTTACAAGCAGGCTATTGTTCTTCGTGATCCCTAAATGTAAGTTTTCCATCATCAGGGGGGCTTGGGCAACGATAAGAAGTTCAGGGTGTGCACTAATGTATTGGTTAGCAACATGAAGATTACCGATATAGGCATCGGTCGTTTTATCAATGACGGAGGAAAGTGCTTGTTCTGTATTAGAAAATGTTACTTCTGTTACGGTTGGATAATGCAGTTTGACTAATTTCTCCGTCGAGAATCCTTTTTCAACGGCAATCCGAGCTTGGCCAAATTCACTCACATCGCGAAAAAATCGGCTGTCGTAACGAATAACGACAACAGTGGGGGAGGTGTAGTATGAGCGGCTAAACATAAGGCATTGAGTACGTTCAACAGTACGAAAAGCGTCAAGCAAGACATCGACTTCCCCATTACAGCCAGCAGAATAGAGGCTCATCCAATTGGGATAAACCTTCCAGTCAATTTGGTAATTAAGATTTTTGGCGAGCAGTTGTATGAGTTCGACACTAAATCCCGTTGTTATCTGGTCATTAATTTGTTGAAAAGGTCCCCAGCCATTGGCGAGTACGCCTACTCTAATTGTTGTGGTTTTGGGCTGTTCGGCATGAGTGATAAAAGTCATGCATAGCAGGGATAAGCAACTGAAGATGCAAAGAAGTTGGTAACGCATTTTTTGAGTCGCACTCATCTCTATGACCAAAGTGTATTAAGTCTCGAAAAAAACACCGATGCCAAGTAGTATAGATAAGGCATCCATAAGTTCACATTATCACGAGGAGTTATATATGGCTTTTAAGATCATCCTTGCCGACGATCACCCTATTATACTCACTGGCGTGCGTAGTTTGATGGCTGAAATGCAGCCAAGTTGTGACATTGTTGCTGAAGCAAATAATGTTTCCGAATTATGGCGTACATTAGAACAACATGAATGTGACTTATTGATCACAGACTTTAGTATGCCTAATGATGACAATGTCGACGGTATGGCCATGATTAAACAGCTAAGACGAAAATATCCAAATTTACCCATAATAGTATTGACCCAAGTACATAATTTAGGTGTATTACAAGCGCTGTTACAGATTGGAATACAAGGCTTATTATTAAAAAAATCAGTCATTGCCGAATTAGAGAAAACAGTTAAAAAAGTATTATTAGGTTCTGTTTACATTGGCGAAACTGTCCGTGAATTATTAAATGAACAAGGTATTAATCAATATACCATCCCAGTTGAACTTTCACTGAAAGAAATAGAAGTGGTACGTTTACTGGCAAACGGCATGTCAGTGACTCAAGTTGCCAGCTATTTACACCGCAGTGTAAAAACCATAAGTACCCAAAAAACCAATGCGATGCAAAAACTCGGTTTAAAAAGTGACAGTGAATTGTTTCATTATGCACAGCAACAGGGATTATTTTAATGTTAAAATGGAGGGATTTCAGCCTCAAACATAATAGTTACATCCCCTTGGTAAGTGCTTCCTGGATATTTCATCATTTCAGTTAAGTTGGTTTTGTTAATTTCAAACAATAGCTTTCTTGCAACATTGATATATTCCCCATCTGTATTTGTAAAATGGTACTTTGATGTCGATAGCGGCACTGATTTTCCTATACCATTTATATAACTGATTTCTATATTTGTTTTGTGACTGTTTTTAATGTTTTTAAGTTGGCACTGGCCATTGTTTTGATATTGGCAATAACTCAATGAAACATCAAATGGTGCGCTAAACCAAAACTTAAACGGCAATTCAGCCTTTAAGTTGGGCGGTGTTTTTCCGCTGTTCATCCATGGTGCCCAGCCCTTAGGCGGTTGCAAGATTACTTTATTGCTGCCAGCAGGGAATTCTAACTTAAGTTGATGCGTGACCCTTAAGGTAAATTCTATGGTTACGTTTGAGTCTGAATAGGTTGCATCACCAAAGTCGAGATCTTTATTGCGTCCAAGGCTCAGGGTTATATTGCCTTTATAAGTACCATTTTCCATTTTTAAAGGATCGGGAGGTTGCAGTTTATAACCAATATAAATCCTTTGAAGGGTGACATTCTTTGATGATGTGAATTTCGGGTTAAATTTATTGTTGTAACAAATGCCTCCAGACTGTTGGTTAGCGTTTTTTATGTCATAAAAATAATCTAAAATGCTACTGCTTGCCCAGGTATTTAATCTGAAGTTGCAATCTCCTTGAACATAATATAACCAAAAATTATCGGTTTCTCCTGCTTCTTTTATTAAGTTCGGGGTTTGAGATGCTCCAATTTTCGTTAGTTTAAATTTCATTTTGTGTGTTTTACTACTCCCTTTTTTTGTCAGCTCTACAGTTTTTTCGCCAGTAAACTTTTGATAAGTAATAGCATGTTCTAGTTTTCCATCATTACTAATTAGTTTTGATGATATTGTCGTCTCTATTTTTATTGCTTGCTCATTTTCTAAAGATGCGGTGCCTTTACACCAGAAATCACCAGTCATATTTTCAGGAACTGAACATGGTGTAGTGTTAATAAACTTACTACCATTAATATCATAGGGCGCAGGTTTATATTCAGCAGTAACCTGAATGGTAGCTGCCTCTGTTAATGGGCTGAGTAGCAAATATCCCAACAATGCATATAAAGCGTAACGATAATTCACTTGGCTAGGTTCTCTGTTAATGTTTGTTGTGCCCATGTTTGGGCATTACAAGTGATATTGCCTAATAGCAATAGGTTCTGTTCACGTTTCACTCGGTGTAAATCGAGTTCAAGGTTGCACTCTTGTATACCTTGATACTCCACTTGCAAGCTCGGATGGTGTTCACTCATTTCGACGGCAAAAAAGCCATCGGCCTCACTCAAGCTGCGCCCCGCATGGTTGGCGATAAGCGCGCCTTTAAGCGGCAATCCCTGTTGATTCACTAAGCGGCCAATCACAGTGACAGTCTTCATGACTCTGATTTGTTGGTAACTGACGCCTCCCTTATTGAGGTGGTAGTGCAATACGCTCGGTTGGATGACTGAAGGTGTGTCATCAAAGTCCTGTATGGCGAGTTGTACGCTACCACTGCGATAGGCGGTCACTGGCACTAAGTTGCGCCCAGGCTTTAAGGTGACACTGCCACCGTGCTCATCTTCTGCTTGTAAAATGATGTCTGGGGTATCAGCCATGACATCGATTATCATGCCCGCATCGTGGTTTTGGCTTTGGCCTGAGATGCTGAGTTCACCCTGTTGCCCCAGTGCAACCATACTATCGAGGTTTATGCCGCCTGTGATGCCGCTGTTATAGGACGATGACTGTGCATAGGCATCCCCGCTAACAATATCGTTGCTAAAGCGGCTATTGGCGGTTGCACCAACCCCATAGCTATCCGTGTTTAGCCCCATCCCTATGGTTTCAATGCCACGCCAGTCTAGTTGCTGTTGGTAATCAACATAGGCATGCTGTTCTTGCCCGCCAGAACGTGAAGTTCTGCTGCCTAAGCCACCACCCATTCGACGCGTTTGAGCGCCTAAGTTCATACTGAAATAAAGTGCTCCGCCTTGGTCGCGCTGGGCTGAAGTGTTAATGCTGCCAGGACGATCGAACGCATTTAAACTCCAGCTCATTTGGCGTCCCCAGAGTTTGCCGCTGTACTGCCAACCTAAGTCAATTCCTTGACCTTGCTCGGATTGATGTGACAAATAGGCCGAAACAGAGTGACCATTTCCTAAGTTATGTTGCAAAGATACACTCGTCTTTTGGGGATTAGAGTTCGTGATATCACTACTTTGCGATTGATTGAGCTGTTGCTGATGGCTGAGTACAAAGCTGCCGTGTCTATAGCTATAAACTGCTTGTAAATCAAAATCGCTGCCCTGTTGTTCATTCATCACCCAGTTACCAAAAAAGCGCAGTTGTTGGTTCCAGTCCCAATCAGCCGAAATGCTGTAGTGCCAACCTTTATCCATAAATTGAGCCGCGGCGCCAAGGATGATCGCCGGTGTTAATAAGTAGTTTGCGAGTACCCCCGTGCTGAGTCCGCGTCTGCTTTCATCATCCCAATTCGTTATATCTTGTAACTTTTCTCCAGCAAACAAGTTCACCCGAAAGGGTTCTTCAGTGTTTTGCCATTGAATGGGTTTGTTAATGATTTCTCGACGACGTTCAGTGACTTGGCCATCTTCTAGAATCCGAATTTCAACTTCATATATGCCAGATGGTAATACTTTAGTATCAATGGCTTGTAAGCCAGCGTTAATCTGTTGCGAGTTGATCAATTGTCCATTTTGATAGATTTCTACCACACCTGCACGATTCGGAGTGACATAAATGGGTGTGGCACTGGCATAGGCTTGATCGACCAATAACTGATTAGAGTCACCCAACATCACGCCCATCACAGCTTGTGAGCTGCCGCTATAAATGATGGGCTGACGAACTAAACCTTGGGCATAAGGGGAGAAATACCCGAGTCGATAGAAGTGTCCTTCGTTTTGGTGTTCTGTATACAACTGTTGAATAGTCGAGTTGAGTGTCTCTTCATTATTTTGAGTGACTTCACCTTCAAGCAGTGTGGTCCACTGGCCTAAACTTGCTTGGGCTTGCAAATTATAACGGCCTGCGTAATCGCTCTCATTGGATTGACTCCAATTGAGTTGTTGTCGAAATAGCGCGCCGTAGCTGCCTTGTTCAGGCAAGGCATAGTAGTGTGAGTTTGATGGCTGCTTTTCGATATTGGCCGTTAAAATAGATAATTGAGAGTTCTCCAAATTATATTCAATCGCTAATATGCCGCCCTGACAGCCTTTTGAGCACAAACCCAACTTATGTTTTTGGTTTAATTGCGCTATCCATAATTGTTGCTGACGTTCGTCAAGATCGCTTTCGCTCACGTCTATGAGTTTTAATAGTTGCACACTGGTATCGAGTCCTAACACTATTTCACCTTCGCCAAGCAATTTATTATCAATGGTGATTCTTACTGTTAATGGGGCATTGAAAAAATGCTCAGAAAATCCATCAGGTAAGTCTTGATATTGCTTTAGCAGCTTGAGCGAGTCCGATGGCGTGTTATTAGCCAAAGAGCAAGAGCTAAAGATTAGCGTTGCGATCAGAATAGTCAGGATCAAAGATGACAAGTGTGTTGCCTCATATCGAAAAAATGAAAAGCATGAGTCGTTAACTTGAAAATTAATAAAGCTCCCTTTGCGGGAGCTTTTTTGAAATTTAACTTAATAAATCTCTATGGTTTTTTAGGTGGTGCTTCAGATTCGAAAATCATATTGACCATGCCTTGGTAGTTACCTGCGACATAGCCGCTTGCTGGGACAGTTGGAATGATCTCTAGTCCAAGGGTTTTACCCGTTTTAGCATTGTCGACATCGACTAATTCTGTCGCAGATGTCTTCAGTTCAATACCGCCCACTTTAACTGTTAGTGCAATATTATCATTGCCACTGGCGATAATGGCTGGGTTTGATAAGTAACCTGTAATAGCACCAATGGTACTTTTAACTTCTAGTTGCTTATTTAATTGATCTAGCTTTTTTGTATGGGCGTTATATGCTAACTTTTGCTGGCTGTTGATCCAGTTATCATTGCCTGTTGGTTGCACAAAAAAGTTCTCTGACGGAATTTGTGCAATCACAGTGACTTGATGTTCAATCTTTTCAGCCGCAAATGAGTTCATGGCCACTAATAAGGTTATTGGGGCCGCTTTCCATATTTTCATTACAGTCTCCTTTAGGATGCATTAGTTACCAATAACTATGCTTTTGGTTTTATCACCTTCAATCAATTGAAAGTGATAGCTTTCGTTACTATTTTTTACCAGTTGTTTTTTTGAACCGGGTAAGATGTGCAATTTGGTCGCTGTGGAACACTCTTTGGTTTTTTTGTTACATGATTCAAAAAAATCTAAAATGATAGTCGTATTCCCGTTATTTTTTATTTCTGCGCTATTTGTGTCTTCCGTTATTTCAGTTGAGTATTTAGGTTCTTCTGGGGTGATAAATAAAAATGCCCCATAACCTGTTAGTATTTGTATTCCGGCCGTGAGTTCTTCACGAATTTTTTCAGTTTTTTGCTCATCAAATCCATCATTGTTTTTTGGCTGCACTGGTACAAAGCGAACTCTAAAGTAACGTTCTGTGTCTTTTTTATCTAAGAATAACAATCTCGTTGCTTGTACTCCCTTGGCTGGGATAATTAAGCGAGACGGGCTCGCTATCAAGGCGCGGTTTTCTGTTTCCTGTTCTGGCACTTCATAGGGTTGGCCATTTTCATCATATTTTATTTCGTTAATCGATATTTTAATAAATGCGGTTGAATCACCTATGTTCATTATTTTTTTCAAATAAGTGGTTTTATTGCTAGGCATATAGTCAAATAAGGTTCCTATGCTTATTTCTGCCGCAGCATAAACTTGAGAACTATAAAAAATAATACCAAACAGCGCTAAATATAATCGCATTATTATTGAGTTACCTTGTATTGAGTTGCCTTTATTTCATTTTTGGTTGATGTTGCTGTTCGATTGGAACAACATTTTAGCTGTATTTTATATGGATGATTTTTATGCGTTAATAGGAATAGTCCTATAATAAAGTGCAGTGATTTTTTTGTTTTTAGGATTTATCTGATAGAAACGAGTGCCAATTTAGTTAAAAATAAGTCAGATATATTAATATTCTGTAGGTATCTATGCTGTCAGTTAAGCGTAAAAAAGTGAGTGAAGATATTGCAAGCTGCATTATGTCTGATGTGGTTATGCCTTTTTATCAGCCTATTATCGGGGTTGATAAAACCGTTATAGGATATGAAGCACTTGCACGCCGTTGGGATGCCAAGCGTCATGCATATACAGGTATTGATTTTTTATTGTTAGATAAAAATGCTGCTTTGCATATTGATATATGGATGTTGAGGTCGATTATCAAAGACTTACCTCGATTAGCCGATCAAGGCGTTGGCATACTGTCCATTAATTTAAATCCTATGCCATACAGTGTGACTTACCAAAATTTATTACAAATGCTGTTGCTTCAAGCAAAAGTGCTGTGCATCAAAATTTGGTTTGAAGTGTTAGAACACACTTTATTAGATGATAAACAGCATGAATTGATTGAAATGTTACGGGCACGAGGAGCCAGCATCGTACTGGATGATTTTGGCACCCAAGAATGTAATTTCTTGCGTATGATGGTATTGCCCTATGATGTCATCAAGTTAGACCGTTCCCTTTTGCTGCAAGCTTGTCGCTCTTCACATTCAATGCGTATGTTGACGAGCTTAGTTGAGTATTTACAGCGATTAGGAATGCAGGTTGTTTGTGAAGGTGTGGAGACTTTGACGCACATTGATGTGGCAACCTTATTGGGATGCGATTATCAACAGGGGTATGCCTATGCTATGCCTGCGCCGATTTCACACTGGGATCGTTAGGGCGAATCACGCATTAGCTGCAAATTAACTGAGGCTGTTTATTTTTTTTTTCGCTTACCGAGTAATCCAATCCAAAATGTCCCTTCCAATAGCATGCCTAAGATGATGAACACCAATGCACTGGTGGCGCTGCCATAGGCATAAGCGCTTAATGCTGCTATTAGTAACAAGCTTAAGCTTATCCATCGTATGACTGGTTTCATTTTCGCTCCGATTTAAAAATACCGTTACCTGACGCTAAGTTATCTGACTTTAGTCGAGGGCGATTTATTTGCCAATTCCACATTTTAATGACACAGATAGACTAAAATACCCGCTAAAATTCAATCCTCTTGATTCTAAATGGCGAAATTGAGGGTTATCACTGAAAATGTCATGTTTAAAAATCCTCAGATGATCAAAGCTTAATCTTGTTTCCATCGGTGTTTAAGCTGGTATTAGGTAGACTTAACACATTAGCCATAAAATGATTGAGTGTTTGGCTTATCAGCGATTTAGGTTCTGTTGACGTTGGATTTCAGATCAATTGATGGCCGAACCTGAGTTAACGCTGACACAGTGTGATGCTATATCCAGTGGTAAATTGTGAGGGATTAGCTTGGAATTGCATACAGGCGTAATAGGTCCATCGACTTCTAACTGATTGTCTCATAAGATACAAACTTAGCTGATTTATATGGAGGGGCCATGAGACTATGGTTGCTAGGATTCATGTTGGTATCTGGTGTCGCAACGGCGGCTCAGAGCATGTATTCGATGTTTGCGGGTGGAGACTATGTACCGCCGTTGAGCGTTATGCAGCAGATTGAAAAAGGGTTCTCCGGTGTGATTGCCGAATTTCATATGGAAGAGCAAGAGGGTGAATTAGTCTATCAATTTGAGTTGATTAATCCTTTAGCAAACTCTATAACGCGGTTTGAATATCGTGCCCGTGATGGTAAGTTACTGAAACAAAAGGCGAGTAAAGTAAGCGCCGATGATCTGGGTGAGGTTGAGGCAACGCGTATGATCGCGGCAAAAGATCAAACCTTTTCAGGTCTAATCATTAAGGCCACTAAAGATCATAAAGCCTTCTTAACCGAAGCAAAATTAGACCACGACTTAGGTATCAGTTACTTAGAACTTAAGCTGCTAGACGATACGGGTAAGTTTAAGTTGGCCTTTGATGTCGAAAATTTACGACCGTTACCTTTACTCAAGTGGGATTGAAATATCTAAGTCAATCGAGTGCTCACACGAGTGCTTAAGATTGAGGAGCGCAACATACAGATGAAAATACTTTTAGTTGAAGATGATGCGACGACGATTGATTACATCGTCAAAGGATTTCTTGAGCAGGGCCACAATATCGAAACGGCGAGCGATGGCCACCAAGGTTTGTCACTCGCCACGAGTAGTCAGTACGATCTCGTGATCCTCGACCGCATGTTACCCCAGCTCGATGGCTTAAAATTGCTGGCTGCCTTAAGGGCAACGGGCAATCAAACCCCAGTGCTGATTTTATCTGCCTTAGCGCACGTTGATGAGCGAGTGAAAGGCCTGCGCGCGGGCGGCGACGACTATATGACTAAGCCGTTTGCTTTCTCCGAGTTATTAGTCCGCGCTGAAAAACTAATGCACCGTGGGCAATCTGTGCCTGTGACAACTGATCTCGTTGTTGGTGGTTTGAAGATGGAGTTACTGACCCGTAATGTCACTTTAGACGGGCAGGAGTTGATGCTACAGCCAAAAGAGTTTCAGTTACTTAAGTATCTGATGGAACATGCTAATCAAGTTATTAGCCGCACCTTATTGTTCGAAGCAGTGTGGGATTATCACTTCGATCCTCGCACTAACGTCATCGATGTGCATATCGCAAAATTACGCCGTAAATTTGAAGAGTTAGGCCATGGCGAGCTTATCGAAACCGTGAGGGGAGCGGGTTATCGCTTACGACAAAGGCATTAAGCCTTACCAAAGCAGCGCCTGGCGCATCACAATCGTTTTTTCGACCTTAGTGATAGTGATCATCGGGGCGTTGCTATTTGCCCTTTATCGACAGTTGATTATTGAGCAGCAGTATCAAGTGACTCAATATTTAGAGTCAGAGACCCAACGTTATCAGCAACTTGCCCTAACGGTTGATCGCCGTAGTTTTGCCGCTCAAATCCGCGCCGCCGATCCACAAACGGCCCTGATCGCTTGGCGTAATAGCTATGATATGGTCGGTGCCTTGAGCTTTATGCCCGAAGGCATGCCCATGTTGCCGCAAACGCGGGATTTTCCTATCTTAACCGGTGGCCCAGATAAGCTGCATATTCTTACCGGTGGTCTGGTGATGACCCGCTACGGCCCTGTGTTGATTGCGACCCGTACCGATAACTTAGCGACGTTAATTGATAAGTTTATCAGTGCCGCAGCGACGGCTGTCATGCTTACCGTAGTGTTGACTTTAGCGCTCGGCTATCTGTTTTCTAAGGCGATTTTACGTCGATTAGTGCAATACAACCGCTTGAGTGAACAGATTGAACGCGGTCACTATGACACCCGCTTACCCTTGAGTTGGCGTCAGGATGAGTTCGATATGTTGGCGCTGCAGTTTAATAATGTGCTGGATATTCTCGAAAATAACCTGATGGCAGTGCGTGGTGCGACCGATAATATCGCCCATGATTTACGTACTCCACTGTCACATATCCGTATTGGTATTGAAGAGTTAGCGAGTAAGCCGAGCAACGAGATTAGCGAAGGTTGCGCCATTTTGACCGAGGAGCTCGATCATTGTTTAGCGACGTTTGATGCCATGTTGTCGCTCACGCGTATCGAAGAAGGTCAGCAGACACTCGATTTGCAGGAGTTAAGCCTAGCGCAACTGTGTACTGATTTATTGGATATGGCCGATGCTGTGGCTGAATCTAACGAGCAAACCTTGAGTTTATCGTTACTGACAGATCATAAGGTTTTTGGTGATAAATACTTATTATTCCAAGCTTTATATAATCTTGTCGATAATGCGATGAAGTATTCTGGCCAAGGTGCGCGGATTGAGATTATTCAGTCAGGCCCACAAATTCAGATCCGTGATAATGGCCCTGGTATTCCAGATGAGAGTAAAGAAAGAGTGTTCGAACGTTTAGTGCGCCTCGACCCTAGCCGGCATTTACAGGGCACTGGTTTAGGATTATCTATGGTCAAAGCGATTCTCTCACGGCACAATGCCAAAATTAATCTCACGGATAATCATCCCGGCTTAGTCGTCACTATTCAGTTTTAAGTCGATGATCCGCATTACAACGTCGAGTACTCCATGTATCGAATCATAGCCGATGAGGCTGATTTTATTGTTATTTCCAAATCAGCCAAAGTGCATTTCCACAGTCAGAATGGGACTGCAGGCGTGGTGGCGCAGGCTGAGCAAGATTTAGGGATTAAGCTTTTTGCTGTTCATCGACTCGATACACCCACGTCCGGTCTGTTGATTCTGGCTAAGAGCGCGGTCGCCGCCAAGCAATTTACTGAGCTGTTTACCGCTCATAAAGTGCAGAAATATTACCTCGCCCTCGCGAAAGGCAAGCCGAAGAAGAAGCAAGGCTGGGTGATTGGTGACATGGCAAAGTCGCGTCGTAGCATGTTTAAGTTACTGCGGACTAAAGAGAATCCAGCGATTACGCAGTTTTTCTCCTTGAGTGTTGGTGAGGGGTTGCGTTTATATTTGCTTAAACCCCACTCAGGTAAAACCCATCAATTAAGAGTTGCCTTGGCGAGTTTAGGTGTACCCATTTTAGGGGATGATTTATACGGCGGTGGGGCAGCGGATCGGTGTTATCTGCATGCCTATTGTCTGCATTTTCGCTATGGTGATGACGTGACAGGTTGGCGTGATTACGCTTATCGGGATTTGCCGACTCAAGGTGAGCATTTTGACGCTGAAGGTGTCACTGAGGCGCTAGTTTCATGGCGTGAGCCCGATACTTTGGCTTGGCCTGCGAAAGGAGATTAATCTTTGCAGCGTTATGTTGCAAAAGCCTAGCAAGCTTGGCAAATACGGTCTCGACCCTCAGATTTTGCGCGGTACATAGCTTGGTCTGCTTGAATGAGTAGTTTGTCAGGTTGGCATCCTTGATAAATCGTGGCGTAACCTAAACTGGCATGAATTTTTATCGTAACACCTTGCCAGATAAATGAATTGTCCTTAAGTACTTGATGCAATTTCTCGGCGACGACTCTGGCCGCGGGTGCATCAGTCGCGGGTAAAATCACCAGAAACTCCTCTCCACCGTGACGACATAGGGCGTCATTTTCTCGCAATACCGACCCAAACAGTCTCGCCGCCGTCAGCAGGGCGAGATCGCCCGCATCGTGCCCGTATTGATCGTTGATATCTTTAAAATGATCAAGATCCAATAAAATCATACTGTAAGGTACTTTATCCCGCAGCCAGCGTTGATGGATATTGTTTAAAAACTTATGCATAGCACGGCGATTCCACAGGCCTGTGAGTTGGTCCCGCTCCGCTAACATGCGGATTTTACTGACAAGCCGCGTCATGGCATTACCTATCATCACGATATTGATCAATAGGGCCAGAAATACATAGAACCAAAGCACAGGTATGGCTTCTTGCGTGTGCATGGCGATAAACATCGGACTTTCTTCGGGAGAGAGTAAGGCGATAAAGATACGAATGATAAAAATACCCACCATGGCGACTAAGGGCATGGCCATAGCGATGGCAACTCGATTTCCCGTATCGCGTTTGATGGCAAGATAGTTATCTCGAGTTAACATGGCGAAAATGAGCGCGGCGCAGGCTGAGAATGCGATGGCCAAAATGCGTTCGGAGCTGAAATTAGGTGGAACCAAGAGCATCACACCAGCGGTGAGTGCTAAAAGAATAAGATCCGATTTTACGCTGGGCTTGAGTCTAAAAAGCGCCTTCGTTCCCCAACGCGCTAGAATGAAGCCAAATAAAATCGCCATATCCGAGCAGAACCAAAAAAAGTAACTGGAGGCTTCGGTGCGTTGGCTGTTGAGTATTATGCCAAGGAGGACGAACAAGTTCGCCAGAGAAAAGCGCATACTGGCTTGAGTGGCAATTTTTAAAGGTTGTGCAATGAGTCCCCATGCGACGGCAGCCGTGCTAGTAAGCAGGCAAATAAACTTGATGAGTAATAAGGCTTGGGGATCAAATATCATTCTTTTACTTCATATTTTTCTTTAACTATAGATGCTTTTAGGGATTTTCGGTTGGAGTTTACTGGTTATCTTAGTCTACTCTGGACAGATAATGGGTTGAATATCCTTTTTCATTTTAGGGAATGGTAAGGGCCTTCATTTAGGTTGTGACTGGGATTATTTACGCTTTGCAAACTAAAAGGTTTGCAAATTCTGAGTCTTCCTGCGAAGTTAGATCTTGTTGATTTGCCTACAATCTCCGTTTTGAGGATGTTCTGTTATGGATACAAATAAACTACTTTTAGTCATTATTGCGATTTTATTGCCCCCAGTTGCTGTATTTTTGAAGGCGGGAGCGGGTAAAGATCTGCTAATAAACATAGTGTTATGTTTACTGTTCTGGTTCCCTGGTTTATTACACGCACTCTGGGTCGTGACCAAGGCATAATTTGCTTTCTTCCACACAATAAAAAAGCGCAATTTAATTGCGCTTTTTTATGTTTCAAAATGGGCCTTTCACTTAGAAAGGTAAGGTGTAGCCTATTGTTGCAGTACGCCCCATCCCTTTGAAATAACGATCATTTGTACCCATGGTTTGTGAGTAATAATTGAAATAATCCTTATTAAATAGATTTTGCAAACCTAGGCTCAGGGTGCCAGTGTAAAGCGGCATAGAGAAGGAAGCATCGACTGTCGTGTAGCCATCAAACTCTGCATACTTGTTGCCCGCCGCGTTTTTAAAATCGCGGTCCATGTAGTAATTGGCTTGAACGCGGGTCGACATTTCATTATCGAAGCTATGGGTCCAGAACAGGTTGATACGGTTTGGTGAAATATTTGCACCATCGAGATCGGTATCGACTTGGCTATCACCATTTGAATCGTATTCGCCCTGCTGGAAGGCGATATTCATGCCGAGATCATCATTGCTGGTAATGTAGGCGGTGACATTGGCTTCAATACCATCGATCACACTCTTTTCGCGCTTCACGTCGTAGAAACCATCACTATTTAAGGCCAAACGTGAACCAAAATCAGTGGCGGAACGATAGTAAGCTAGCTTAGCGCTTAAGTATTTACCTTGGTAATCGGCGCCGACTTCAACGTTATCTGTGACGATCGGCGTGAGTGCCAGTGAGCCATCTATGCTGGGATTGTCGCCGGGGAAGCTTTTACCATCACGCAGAATTCGGCCGATATCCGGCATGCCAAAACCTTGGTTATAGCTGGTATAAACGCGAATGTCAGGAGTGATTTTATAAGAGATACCGACGTTAAATAAGGTTTCATCGAAGGTGGCTGAACCGCCCGCAATTTGCTTATTGCCTGCACCCCATAGGGTTTTGTAGTCATCGACACTTAACTCGGCATGTTCGTAACGAACACCAGTCGATAAGGTTAAATTTTCAATTAAGTCATAATCTAACTGCAAGTATGGCGCAACGTTGTCATAGGTACTTTCGGGAACCCATGAAAAGCCTGTTTTTACTAAATCTTGCTCAGTGGTGTCGCGGAAAAGGTCGACACCGTAGGCCGCATCAATTCCTGAACCTGCAATATCCTTAGCGATTAAGGCGCTTTTTAAACCCCATTTAACCGAAGAGTTACGCGATTGCTCGTAGTACAAGCTTTCACCTTTACTGCCGATACCGCATTGGATGACTTGATCGCTGCCTTCGAAGGATGGATCGTAGAAACTGTCGAAACAGCCACCGCCATAAACCGCTTTAAAATCTTGATTAAAGAGTTGTAGGCTAAGTTGCTGGCCACCAATATTGGCGTGGGTGTAAGTCAAACTTGTGGTGGTCACTTGGTTGTTGGCGGCTTCCCATGGCTGAGTTTCTTTAACTGCACCTGTGGGGACACCATTGGGCTTGTCACCTACAACGGGCATCCAATCGCCATTGTTGTCTGCATTGTAATGGTTAACCATTAATTCAAGGCGAGACTCATCGAAGTTATGGCCAAGCTTGATGAAGAAGTCTTTACTCTGACTATCCATCGACTCGCCTTGAGTCGTGTCGACACCCACTACGTTATGATTGGCATCGTAATAGACGCCATTATTGCGGTAGCTAACCGAACCTATCATGTCGATAAATTCTGACTCGCCAGAAAACGCATAGCTAGCACCAAAGCTTAAGCCATTGGATTTCATTGAATCAGGCACTGTGACATCGAAACTAGCAACCTGTTCGCTGTCGCCTGTTGGCTTTTTAGTGATGTAGTTGATGATGCCGCCTTGGGCACCGAGACCGTGCATGGCATTGGCGCCGTGAATGATTTCGATGCGCTCAATCATGGCAGGATCTATGGTTTGTCCCTCTCTACCACCACTGCGAAGTGGGTTCGATTGAGGCACGCCGTCGATCATAATCAATGGCGGACGACCACGCAGGGTTTCACCTGTGTTACTCATCTTCTGGCGGCTCGGTGAAAAGCTAGGCGCTAAGTTACCGATAATCGTCGATAAATCTTTAGTGGTGCGGAACTGTTCTTCTAATTGGGCACGGTCGATGATAGTGACAGTATTGGGGATCGAGCTGGGAGATTTATCCATTCGACTCGCGGTGACAGTGATTTTTTCTATGTCTTTATTTTTGTTGTTTGGACTGTTGTCGGTGGCATCTTGGGCCGCAGCGGATTGGGTTAACGCTGCCAATACGGCTAAAGCAACAAACGAGGTTTTGAATGTCATATAACTTCCTGCTAAGGGCGAATGAGTTTGTTACACCGGCTCCCTTGGCATAGGTTAATATTCCATTAAATTGTATTACAAATGATAACGATTTTTATTATTCGCGATTTTAGGGGAGGAATTACAGCTTGTCTAGTCACGCCATACAGGAAATTGCATGATTTGACGACAGTATGAATAAATTGCGACACAGCACTCGGTATCGAGAGATTTTACCGTAAAGGCCATACATATAATGCGATTTAATGTCGGTAAGGCATTACCTTTTTTGGCATTTGTCTTTGATTTAGGAGACCTATGCTTAGTCGCAGGTTTGATTATTTGATTGGGCTACGCGTTTGCTTTAGTGCTTTCGATTGTCTGGCGCGTTGATGGAAGGCTATAATCGCGCCCCTTTATATCGTATCTTGCATTGGTACTCTGATGAACCGTAAAAAGAAGATTAATCAAACCTTGAAGAGCAAGGCAAAAAAGGCCAATGCCAAACTGCAATCTAGCAATAAACCTAAATATATTGCAAAGGCAGAGAGAGAAGCATTAGCTGCGGCAGTTGAGCATGAGACCCCATCAAAAACCGCAGAACCTCAGCTTGATATTGCACTGCCAATAAGCTGATTAAAGTAAGTAGTTAAGCCTATAGTGCAGTTAAATACTCGATAGGGTTTTGATAAAAGGCCTTTTTATAACCTTGGGTTGAAGTATCCATCAGCCAAGGTTTAGGCAATAAGCTCAAAATGGAATAGTGCAGATGGGGCGGTTTACCTTGTGCATTGCCCGTATCGCCGACAGTGCCCAAAGTGTCACCTTGGTAGGCAATCAATCCTGTGGCTGATTCAATTTGTGCTAAATGGGCAAAGTAGTGAATTTGCCATTTCGGACCTAAACCAACCACCACATTTCCTCCTTTGAAGAAGTCACCTCGATACAAGATCAGCATAGGCGTTGGCGCAATCACTGCGGTGTTTTTGGCGGCGAAAATATCTATCCCCTTGTGAACGCCCGATGGACCCCAAGGTTCATACCAAAAGGTTTGGCTGTTCCAATCTTTACTGCTGGCACCTTTTACTGGGATCGCGGGTGACTCAGGGATCAGATAACCACCAAGTAGCAGTAACGTCAGTGCTAATCCAACATATTTCAATTTCATTTTTTATCCTGCATTAAGTGTTTGCGTACCTTAAGTTTTAATGAAACTCGCTAAATTCCCGCCAACTTTCAGGATATTGCAAGCGCTCAGTTTCTGAGAGTGATAGCCAATAGGGGCGCCAAAAATAGCTGCACCAAAAGTCGATATTACCTTGAAGACTGCCGAGGGTATCGGGATCGATATTAGGAAAGCTTTCCCATGGATTGGGCGGGGCAGATTTGAATCTGATTAATGCTTCTAGCAAGGGTTTGTCATTGGTCACTAAGGTTATGCACACACCCGCAAAATCGTCATATTGGTTCAGTAATACGCAGGTCGCTTGGGTTGGATGTTCGATAAAACCGTTAAAGTTGACCGTTTGCTCGGGCAATGTGTTAAAGCCTGCCTGGCTAAGTAAAGTGTTTAAGGCCTCTTTCCCTTGGTAAGTCAGCAAGCAATGCAATTGATAAGCAAAAATATCTGCTCTGTCCATAGGTACAACGAGTGGATAGGTTTGTATGATTGGCAAGCTGATATTGGGCATCTGGGTTTGATGAAAAACAGTGCGTAACTCAGTTTGTGGCCTAGATTGCTTGAGGCTATCACTATTACGTGCAAGGCGTTGTTTAATCCAAGTTAATACTGACATTATTGTTATTTCTCAGTGAACCTTACTGGGGAATGGCGTATTTGCGGATTCAGCAATCGGGGATGCCGTGATTTCCGGAGCCTGCCATCTTAACCAACCTTTTACTCGAGGCGCATCAATATACCAGAGGCCGTTTTGTTGAATTAATGCCAACCGTTCGCGTGATGGGCCAAAGGGGCCGGGATTTTGTTGGGCAATTTCAATACTGCTATCGGTAACTGAGGCAATGATTGCAACGTGACCATAGGGGTTAAATATCCATGGAGAAAACACGAGTAGATCATCCTGCATAGGTTTGGTCTGACTCGCATTAGTGTATTGCTGCATAGCGCGTTTTTCATTCCACATGCCATCGCTTAACTTGTTATCAAAAAAGTCTCTAGCATGGCCTAAAGCGTCAGGCATTTTATGCTGGTAGCGTTGGTAAAAGTAGCGCTTAACAAATTCAACACATTGATATTGAATGCCTAAGTTATAACCATCTATAGATAGGTTACGTCCTGAATGGGTATTAACTCCTCCGTTATAATAGATATTAACCCCGTTTAGAGTGTCGATGACTTCTCCTACTTGATGGTGGGAATTAAAGTTAATCCGAGTTATCAGACTGTAGGCACAGTATACGAGCCCCATCAGTATCGCGAAAAAAGCTAATAGAATGGATAAGCGTCTAATCATCTTTAGTATGGCAAGCTAAAAAGAGTTGTTGAGTAAGATACTTATCTCACTTTCGGGCTGCGTATTTTATGTTCTGAAGAATATGGGCGTCTAGGGTATGGGTTTTATATTGGCACAGGTTAATACTTTTGTGTGATCTAAGGCTATCTAAAACAAAGGCCGCATTAGCGGCCTTTGTTATTTTGGCGGTTAGAGTAAAGCGGTTGCGAGTAGATAACCGACAGCCGATGCTGTCGCTACACCGATAAAGCCTGGAATGATAAAGCTGTGGTTAATTATGAACTTACCTATTTTAGTCGTACCTGAACGGTCAAAGCCGATACAGGCCAGATCACTTGGATAGGTTGGTAGCACGAAATAACCGTAGCTTGCAGGGAGGAAGGCGATTAAGAGTTTTGGATCGACCCCTAAGGCGAGTCCCATAGGTGCGATTGCTGTGAGTGCTGCCGCTTGGCTATTAACAAGCTTAGAGATGAGAAACAGCACTAAGGCATAGGTCCAAGGCTGGCTTTGTACTACATGGGACAGGTTTTCCTGAAGTACATCCATATGGCTGATGAAGAAAGTATCACTCATCCAAGCCACACCAAATACTGAGAAAATTGCTACCATGCCCGCTTTAAAAACGGGACCGTTAGAGATGTTGGTCGGTTTGACTTTACAGGTCATCAGGATAAAAGCACCTGCAATTAACATCATCATCTGGATCACTAAGTTCATCGAGAGCAAGGTCGACTTACCTTTAACGTCAAAGGCGGGACGCAATTCACTAAATGAACCTAACAGTACCACAGCAGCGATAGCGGTGAAGAAAATCCCCGTTGCCCAGTAAGCTTCCTTCGGATATTTTTGATTTAACAGGGTTTCGCTTTTGTCATAGATAAAGGCTCTTTGGACTGGATCTTTAATGCGTTCTTGAAACTCTTCGTCTTTATCTAAATCTTTACCACGACGCAGACTCCAAAGTGCAGCAGCCATGACACCGCAAAGCGATGCTGGCACTGACACCATTAAAATTTCGAGCAGATTGTAAGCGCGGCCTACACCCTGTTGTGATGCCAGAATCGACACCATAGACACCACAGCTACCGACACGGGCGAAGCACAAATCGCCATTTGTGAAGCGACAGATGCCACCGCCATTGGGCGCTCTGGGCGAATATTTTTCTTCAGCGCGATATCGGAAATAATCGGGAACATGGTGTAAACCACATGGCCAGTACCGCAAAGGAAGGTCAGCGTCCACGTGGTCAGTGGTGCCAGAATCGTGATGTATTGTGGATGACGGCGCAGTAAGCGCTCGGCATACTGCATCATCACATCTAATCCACCCGCGGTTTGCAATACGGCTGCACAGCCAATGACTGCAAGTATGGTTAGCATAACTTGCACTGGCGGTTGTCCCGGCGCTAAACCGAAAACAAAAATCAGTAAAAATAAGCCAATACCGCTGATGAGGCCGAGTCCCATGCCGCCGTAGCGGGTACCTAGCAGTAGGCAGCTAAGCACTACTATAAATTCCATTAAAATCATCCGATTTACCTCTGCGGAACTACCGCTTAGCTATTAGTTGAGTGATGAGTGTCTTCAGGAACATTCTGCGGAGTAAAAGTGTTTGAAAAATTGCGCTGGCGCATGGTGTAAATAAAAAATGGCATTAGTTTTTTCGGAAATTTGACCTAACGCTAGAAACACGTGGCGATAAGTTGCATTCTGGTTACGAGTTTTACGGATTGGGCTAACGCTTTGAGCTCACTCCGTTTAAAAGAACGATAACAATACTCAAGGATAAGCCCGTGAAACCTGCCACCTTTAATACCGAAGCCTTTGATGATTGGATCCGCAGCCGCTTTGTGGAACTCAATTCCGAGCTAGAACAGCTTTACTACCAACAAACGGATCGGGCCAATGTGCTCGATATCGGCGCAGAAGCTAAGTTGGCGCTGGAGAGCGAAGGGCGAGAGTTGATTAAGACCTTGCTCGATGAGGGGAATACTGATGAAGGTTTCGACAGTGCCTTCGATTTACTCGGCAATGTGGGCTTGTATATGGCGGCCTGTCGGCGCCATGAAATTACCGAGCCCTCGCGGGAAACGACATCGCCATTAGCTGAGGCTTCTGCGCTCGCCATGCATATTGGCGCTTCAATAGGCGTCACGCCGCGCTTTGCCACCGCACATTTAACCACTCACAATCGTGCCCACAATGGCGTTTATAAGCGCTTTACCGATTTGCCCGCTGAAAAGTTGTTTGTGGATTACAACACTAAAGGCATTTTAGCCTATAAACGCGCCGCCGATGCGCTATTGAAGATCCAGCCTTTGGGCATTTCCCATCCCATCAGTCACGATTTACTGCGAGTCGCTAAACAGGCATTGCAAGATGTGATTGAGTCGAATACCCAATTATTTAATCGATTAGATACGGACCGTTTCTTTTACTGTGTTCGCCCTTACTACAAACCTTATCGGGTGGGCTCGGTCATTTATCGCGGCGCTAACGCCGGGGATTTTGCGGGGATTAATGTAACCGATTTAACGCTAGGTCTTTGTTTTGCAAACGAAGCCTCCTATTCACAAATGCTGGTGGACAAGTTTTTATACATGATGCCGGAGGATCAACAGATATTGCGCGAGTGCATGCGTCGGCCGAATTTGATGGATGATTTTCTACAGGCAAAAGACAGTGCAAACCAAACTTGGTATCAAGAAAATTTGCGACTCTTTATCGAAGTCTGCGAATTACATGGCGAGACTGCGATTCAGCATCATAATGAGTTAGTAACTAAATATATTGCAGAGCCTTCGACAAGTATGGAGCAGCAACATCTGGCTAAAGTTACCGCGAGTGGTCCGCCACTGCATGTGCTACTCGGCTCATTGGAGCGACTCAGAGACAGACGCGCCGCCGCTCAACGCAGCGATATTCGGACTCGTTATTGTGATATTAAAAAACTAAAAGAGAGTTTGAGATAACACTATGTTTGAAGATTTTAAAAAGGACTTTTACCTAGCAGGTCCAGGATATCTATTAAACCATTCCGTTGGCCGGCCATTAAAATCGACCGAGCAGGTCTTTAAAGAAGCCTTTTTTGCGCCTTGGCAGGAGTCGGGGCGTGAACCTTGGGGCCAGTGGTTGGGTGTGATTGATGATTTTACCTTTGCTTTATCTAAGTTATTTAACGGCCACCAAAAGGATTTTTGCCCTCAGGTCAATCTTTCCAGTGCGCTGACTAAAATTGTCATGTCCCTCGACAGATTGAACCGCGAACACGCCGTTGTGTTAATGAGTGAGATTGATTTTCCCAGCATGGGTTTTGCCCTTAAAAAAGCGCTGCCTGCCAGTTGCGAAGTACGCTTTATTCCTAAAGGGCTCGATATCACCGACCCTAATGTGTGGGATACGCATATCAGCCGCGATGTGGATCTGGTGTTTGTCAGCCATGCTTACTCGAATACGGGGCAGCAGGCGCCATTAGCCAATATTTTCACTATAGCCCGTGAGCGAGGTTGTTTGAGCTTAGTGGATGTCGCGCAATCGGCGGGGATTATTCCGCTGGATCTCGCGCGCCTACAACCCGATTTTTTAATCGGTTCGAGTGTGAAATGGCTCTGCGGCGGCCCTGGTGCTGCTTATCTTTGGGTTAATCCCGCCATATTGGAGAGTTGTCAGCCTAAGGATGTGGGTTGGTTTAGCCACGAGAATCCGTTCGAATTTGATATCCATGATTTTCGTTACCAGCATTCCGCGCTGCGCTTTTGGGGAGGGACACCATCAATCGCGCCTTATGCCATTGCCACCCATAGCATTCATTATCTTGCTGGTTTAGGTACTCCGTTGCTGCGTAAATACAATCAGCAATTGATTGATGCTGTGGCGCAAGAGCTCGACCATGAGTTTGTGTCGCCGCGGGATACTGAAAAGCGCAGCGGCACGCTTATTCTGCAGTTTGGTAAACAGCAGCATCAAATGATGACGGCATTGGCGAACGCGAATATTAGTGTCGACGCCCGCAGTATGGGGATCCGGATTTCTCCGCATATTTATAACAATATGGCTGATATCAAGTTGTTACTTGATGTGATTAAAGCAAATCGCTAACTTAAATGATTTAAAATGGCTTGCTAGGCTAAGTTGTACCACGTAATTACAACTAACAAGGCACAACACTCTGGGAGGCAAACCGCGACATGGTCGTTCCCGTATGCCGGCGTTAATTCACCGCCACACGGGCAACTTGAGGTTATTTATTGGGTGCGATCATGCTTAAATCTTATAGTCATAGCGGCAGACCATGGGTCGCGGGGTGTGGAGCTTGGGATCGCTGGGCGTGATCGCTAAATCTGCAGGTAGCATAACAGTATCGATGATCAACGCACTGCTCATATCAACGAGTGTCAGCGGGATGGTAAAGAGCAGTAAGGGTGGGGCCGCTAACGCGGAGATCATCATACACTCCTCGCCATTATCAACAGCCGTTTGCACACTTGAGAAAGAGTGACCCCAAGTTGAATTTTCTCCCATCCTCGACGTTATCGTTGCACATCCCGTGAGAGAACAGCACACGACCAACCAAGTCAACCAACGCATAACCACTCCATTGTTTATATGTGAAAAACTGCATTGCTTCGGTATGATCTACTCACTTGATCAACTGAGAGCGTTAGTGATGTGGAACCAGATCAGGTTTCATTTGACGCCAACCTGTTCTGTTTCAACAGCTTGGCATTCTAACTATATGATTATATCTGTCAATTATTCATCAACAGAAACGAGATACAACCAAGCTCAATAACCTAGTTGTTAACGGCGACTCTTGTTTTGGATTGGTATTAAACATGGAGGTTTGTATGCCGTGCCCTTGCAGAACTCAGATGAGTTTTGAACATACTCTTTAAAATCAGTCTCCACTTCCCTCACTGGCCATCTAGCTACTTTTATTACTTTCCTTAAAACCGTTTCAGTAAATATTCGCTTGAGGGTAGGCCGAGAGCATATTATGTTGCTGATTTAAAATGGATGACTGGATTTACTGCCTGGCGATGGCCACGCTACAAGTAGAGTCTACCGAGAGGTAACAGGATGAACAATAAAGCAGCGTCGCCGCAGTCGACAGAGCAAGAGACACAACCGTTGGACGACAGCCGGTATGAAGACCTGCCGCGCAGTGAGTTCCTGCAATTACCCCAAGAGGAGCAAGACCGGCTCAATAAGCTACGTCAGCAGCGGGTGCGTGAGGCACCCACCCTCTATGAATGGTATATTAAGATAGCGACCGTGTATGGCATGGGGTGGCTCGTTGTCATTATTCCCTGCGGTATAATGGTGCTGATTGGCTTGGTGGCGCACTGGTATGAGTCTGACCAATGGTATGGTTTTTTTTTCATGGCACTGATTTTTGCGCCATTTATCCGCTACCTCTGGTTGGCCGACAAACAGTACCATTATCGGCTCACCACCGAGGGGTTAGTTACCACCTATCATGACGTTATTCCGGATGCCGCCTACGCGGTAGTGCGGGGGCTGGCTTGGTTTGGGGTGGTGGTTTGTATTGTCGGGGTGGCCTTTTTAGGCCCGGCCGTCTTAGTCGGCGCGGGTGGTTTTGCCGTGATGGCATTTTTCTTCACAGGTTTTAAAAATATAGAGACAACTTATGAGAGTCCTATAAAAAATGGGCATCGTCATTTGATTAAGGTAACGCGGAATCGTCCATTTATTGCCTGCCAATCGGATGTGCGAACAATGGGCTTACGCGCAAGTATTCGTCTTCATTGCCCATTGGATAAGATACACATTATCTTGTCATTGCTGATGACGCAGTTACCTGATTCTGAAATCCGTGTATTTAAAAATGAGCGCGTGTTAGATGGCGTACCATTTGCGTCATTTGAGTCAGGCGAACCTGCCCAACTGTCAGATTTCGCCCCTAAGAATCCCCAGCCCAGTTAACGTTTTTTCTCGCGCCTGTTATTGGCGCGAGATTCGGTGTCATCAATGGCAGCTTTGCCACTAAGATGCTGGCAGGCCTTTCGCGGCTAGGTCGTCAAGAGCGAGAAGACATTAAGTACGAGCTGTGTGGGTAGGTTAACGATGACCGTGCAGTCCGTGGGCACAGCAAAGGAATAGCTATATGAATAAGAGAGCAGCGCCGCAGCAGTTGGCGTCGACAGAGCAAGAGACAAAACTGTTGGACGACAGTCGGTATGAAGACCTGCCGCGGAGTGAGTTCCTGCAATTACCCCAAGAGGAGCAAGACCGGCTCAATAAGCTACGTCAGCAGCGGGTACGCGAGGCACCGACCCTCTATGAGTGGGATATTAAGGTAGCGACTGTGTATGGCATTGGGTGGATCATGGTCCTTATTCCGTGCGGGATTACGGCTCTAGTTGGGTTGGTGACATACTGGTATGGATTTGAGCAATGGTATTATTTTCTCATCATAGTGATGATTTTTGGGCCATTCATGCGCTACCTCTGGTTGGCCGACAAACAGTACCATTATCGGCTCACCACCGAGGGTTTAGTTACTACCTATCATGACGCGATTCCGGATGCAGCCTACGCGGTAGTGCGGGGGCTGGCTTGGTTTGGGGTAGTTGTTTGCATCGTCGGCGTGGCGTTGTTAGGCCCGGCCGCCTTGGTCGGCGCGGGTGGTTTTGCCGTGATGGCATTTTTCTTTACTGGTTTTAAAAATGTAGAAACCACCTCAATAAGTGCTATCAAGCGTGGACATCCCCACATGATAAAAGTGACCCACAAGAGGCCATATATATCGTGTGATACAGACAGGTTTTATTTCGGATATTATTCAAATCTCGACTGTTATTGCCATCCCGAAGATATGCATAAAGTGTTGTCGCTACTGATGAAGCAATTACCGGGGTCGGAACTCTTTTTATTGAAAAATGAACGAATAGTTGGCCTCTCTAAAGTTGGCACCCGTGACGGCAAACTAGCCCAACTGTCAGATTTCGCCCCTAAGAATCCCCAGCCCAGTTAACGTTTTTTCTCGCGCCTGTTATTGGCGTGAGATTCGGTGTCATCAGTGGCAGCTTTGCCACCAAGATGCTAACAGACTTTTTAGCGGCGAGGTCGTCAAGAGCGAGAAGACATTAAGTACGAGCCGTGTGGGTAGGTTAACGATGACCATGCAGTACCGTGGGCACAGCAAAGGAATAGCTATATGAATAAGAGATCAGCGCCGCAGCAGTCGGCGTCGACAGAGCATGACACACAACCGTTGAACGACAGCCGGTATGAAGATTTGCCACGCAGTGAGTTCCTGCAATTACCCCAAGAGGAGCAAGACCGGCTCAATAAGCTACGTCAGCAGCGGGTGCGTGAGGCGCCCACCCTCTATGAGTGGGATATTAAGGTAGCGACCGTGTATGCCATGGGGTGGCTCGTTGTCATTATTCCCTGCGGTATAATGGTGCTGATTGGCTTGGTGGCACACTGGTATGAGTCTGACCAATGGTATGGTTTTTTTTTCATGGCATTGATTTTTGCGCCATTTATCCGCTACCTCTGGTTGGCCGACAAACAGTACCATTATCGACTCACCACCGAGGGTTTAGTTACCACCTATCATGATGCGATTCCGGATGCCGCCTACGCGGTAGTGCGGGGGCTGGCTTGGTTTGGGGTAGTGGTTTGTATTGTCGGGGTGGCCTTTTTAGGCCCGGCAGCGCTGGTTGGTGCAGGTGGAATGGCTCTGGGGGCATTTTTCTTTACTGGTTTTAAAAATGTAGAAACCACCTCAATAAGTGCTATCAAGCGTGGACACCCCCATATGATAAAAGTGACCCACAAGAGGCCATATATATCGTGTGATACAGACAGGTTTTATTTCGGATATTATTCAAATCTCGACTGTTATTGTCATCCCGAAGATATGCATAAAGTGTTGTCGCTACTGATGAAGCAATTACCGGGGTCGGAACTCTTTTTATTGAAAAATGAACGAATAGTTGGCCTCTCTAAAGTTGGCACCCGTGACGGCGAACCAGTCCAATTGTCAGATTTTGCCCCTGAGAATCCCCTGCCCAGTTAACGTTTTTTCTCGCGCCTGTTACTGGCGCTAATTACGACCATTATCTGGATGCAGGCTAACAGACCTTTAGCGGCGAGGTCGTCAAGGGTGAGAAGACATTAAGTACGAGCTGTGTGGGTAGGTTAACGATGACCGTGCAGTCGGTGGGCACAGCAAAGGGATAACTAAATGAATAAGAAAGCAACGGTGCAGCCGTCGGCGTCAACAGAACAAGCGCCCCCCCCATTGGACGACAGCCGGTATGAAGACCTGCCGCGCAGTGAGTTCCTGCAATTACCCAAAGAGGAGCAAGACCGGCTCTATCAGTTGCGTCAGCAGCGGGTGCGGGAGGCGCCCACGCTTTATGAGTGGGATATTCAGGTGGCGACTGTGTATGGCATGGGGTGGATCATGGTCCTTATTCCGTGCGGGATTACGGCTCTAGTTGGGTTGGTGACACGCTGGTATGGATTTGAACAATGGTATTATTTTCTCATCATAGTGATGATTTTTGGGCCATTTATGCGCTATCTCTGGTTGGCCGACAAACAGTACCACTATCGGCTCACCACAGAGGGGCTGGTCACCACTTATCATGATGCGATTCCGGATGCAGCCTACGCGGTAGTGCGGGGGCTGGCTTGGTTTGGGGTGGTGGTTTGTATTGTCGGGGTGGCCTTTTTAGGCCCGGCCGTCTTAGTCGGCGCGGGTGGTTTTGCCGTGATGGCATTTTTCTTCACAGGTTTTAAAAATATAGAGACAACTTATGAGAGTCCTATAAAAAATGGGCATCGTCATTTGATTAAGGTAACGCGGAATCGTCCATTTATTGCCTGCCAATCGGATGTACGAACAATGGGCTTACGTGCAAGTATCCGTCTTCATTGCCCATTGGATAAGATGCACATTATCTTGTCATTGCTGATGACGCAGTTACCTGATTCTGAAATCCGTGTATTTAAAAATGAGCGCGTGTTAGATGGCGTACCATTTGCGTCATTTGAGTCAGGCGAACCTGCCCAGCTGGTAGATTTCGCCCCTGAGAATACCCATGCCGTCTAACGCTTTCTTTCGCGCCTGTTATTGGCGTGAGATTCGGTGTCATCAGTGGCAGCTTTGCCACCAAGATGCTAACAGGCCTTATAGCGGCAAGATCGTCAAGAGTGAGAAGACATTAAGTACGAGCTGTGTGGATAGGTTAACGATGACCGTGCAGTCCGTGGGCACAGCAAAGGAATAGCTATATGAATAAGAGAGCAGCGCCGCTGCAGTTGGCGTCGACAGAGCAAGAGACACAACCGTTGGACGACAGTCGGTATGAAGACCTGCCGCGCACTGAGTACCTGCAATTACCCCAAGAGGAGCAAAGCCGGCTCAATAAGCTACGTCAGCAGCGGGTGCGTGAGGCGCCCACGCTTTATGAGTGGGATATTCGGGTGGCGACTGTCTATGGTCTATTTTGGTTAACCTTCCTGATCCCGTGTGGTTGCTTAGCACTTATAGGGTGCTATTTGCTATCTGGCGATACTAGCTTGGGTATAGGGTTAATCATCATGGCTTTAATTATGTGCTTATCTGCTCGTTACCTCTGGTTTGCAGACAAACAGTACCATTATCGGCTCACCACCGAGGGGTTAGTTACCACCTATCATGATGCTATTCCGGATGCAGCCTATGCGGTAGTGCGGGGGCTGGCTTGGTTTGGGGTGGTGGTTTGTATTGTCGGGGTGGCCTTTTTAGGCCCAGCAGCGCTGGTTGGTGTAGGTGGAATGGCTCTGGGGGCATTTTTCTTTACTGGTTTTAAAAATGTAGAGACAACTTACGAGAGTCCTATAAAAAATGGGCATCGCCATTTGATTAAGATAACGCGGAATCGTCCATTTATTGCCTGCCAATCGGATGTACGAACAATGGGCTTACGTGCAAGTATTCGTCTTCATTGCCCATTGGATAAGATGCACATTATCTTGTCATTACTGATGACGCAGTTACCTGATTCTGAAATCCGTGTATTTAAAAATGAGCGCGTGTTAGATGGCGTACCATTTGCGTCATTTGAGTCAGGCGAACCTGCCCAACTGGTAGATTTTGCCCCTGAGAATACCCAGCCTAGTTGAATAAAGCGTGGACACTTAACAATAATGGCGCGGTAGTTAACTTCCGACTATATAGGTGGTTTTTCTGCTGCATCCATGTTTAGTTTAGATCGGTTTTTAACCATCTATCTCTATTGTTGCTGTTGTCGCGGTGTCTGGCGTGCCTTCTCTGAATGATAAAAGAGTGGTTGGCGATGATGCCTATTTAGAGAACAACGCGATGATTGAATCAGAATAAAAGTTGTATATACCTTCAAAATACAAAAAGCCCCGATAGCGTTGCTATCGAGGCTTTTATATTTTCTGTATCAATTACATAAAGCGAGCTGGTTGTATAGCGCTAGCCATTACAGGCTGTAGTACATTTCAAACTCAAGTGGGTGAGTTGTACGTGCTACGCGCTCAGCTTCTGCTGTTTTCAGTACGATATAAGATTGGATGAAATCTTCACTGAACACGCCGCCTTTAGTCAGGAACTCATGGTCAGCTTGCAGATTTTCAAGGGCGTTTTCTAATGACGTTGCCACTTGTGGGATTTCAGCCGCTTCTTCTGGAGGCAGATCGTACAGATCTTTGTCCATTGCTTCGCCTGGGTGGATCTTGTTTTGGATACCGTCAAGACCCGCCATCAGCAGCGCTGCGAAACCTAAGTATGGGTTTGCATGTGGATCTGGGAAACGTGCTTCGATACGACGGCCTTTAGGGCTTGGTACCACTGGAATACGGATTGATGCAGAGCGGTTACGGGCAGAGTAGGCCAACATAACAGGTGCTTCAAAGTGTGGCACTAAACGCTTGTAAGAGTTAGTGCTTGGGTTAGTGAAAGCGTTCAGCGCGCGAGCGTGCTTGATGATACCACCTATGTAGTACAGAGCCGTTTCACTTAAACCTGCGTATTTGTCGCCAGCGAACAAGTTAACACCGTCTTTCGCCAGAGATTGGTGAACGTGCATGCCGCTACCGTTGTCACCAACGATGGGTTTAGGCATGAAAGTCGCCGTCTTACCGTAAGCGTGTGCCATGTTGTGCACTACGTACTTCAGAATTTGGATTTCATCCGCTTTCTTAGTCAAGGTGTTGAAGCGAGTTGCGATTTCGTTTTGACCTGCAGTCGCCACTTCGTGGTGATGCGCTTCAACCACTTGGCCCATTTCTTCGAGCACTAAACACATAGCGCTACGTAGATCTTGTGATGAGTCAACCGGTGCAACTGGGAAGTAACCGCCTTTAACAAATGGACGGTGACCTGTGTTGCCGCCTTCGTAGCTAGTGCCTGAGTTCCAAGCCGCTTCTTTAGCGTCGATCTTAACGAAACAACCTGACATGTCAGTACCGAAACGGACATCGTCAAATAGGAAGAATTCTGGTTCTGGTCCAATCAATACAGTATCAGCGATACCAGTAGAGATCAGGTAAGCTTCTGCTTTTTTAGCAATTGAGCGTGGGTCACGGTCGTAACCTGTCATGGTACCTGGTTCAAGAATGTCACAACGGATCAGCGCTGTGGTTTCTTCGGTGAAAGGATCCAGTACGAATGTCGTTGGATCTGGCATCAGTACCATGTCTGATTCGTTAATGCCCTTCCAACCTGCGATAGAAGAACCGTCAAACATTTTGCCGTCTTCGAAGAAATCAGCATCTACCTGATGAGAAGGAATAGATACGTGCTGCTCTTTACCTTTAGTGTCGGTAAAACGTAAATCAACGAACTTAACTTCTAATTCTTCAAGTTGCTTTAAAACTGATTCAACTGACATTCTCAAGCCTCCGGTAGGGTAAAGGGATGCCCCTTCTATAATCTTTTAACTCAAGTGATTTATCTTGAGCCAAACTTACGAGCTATAAAGCGATATCCATGCCAATAATTTAACTTACTGATTAACATGATTTAAAATCTTTGTTGCACTTAATTGGATTCGCGTGTGCACCATAATGGTGCTTTTGTCTGTGGCATTTTGGTGCATTACTCCATTTTGGTGCGCACTGAATTGATTCATGCAAACCTTAAGCTGGGATGCACAGCGATAACATGCACCGCTTATATGGCACTGAGATGGCAATAACGCTTTGGCTTTCACAGTCTCAGTAAGTACTGCCTCTGTGAAGCTTGCACATACTTGCAGCACAGAACGGGACTATTTACCACCGCATAACCGCCGCATAATTGTCATAAAACCACGCTAGTCTGTCCAACTATGCCACGCATTATCAATCCAATAGTGGTTTATTATCATATTATTAGGAAAGAGTTCGTTCTCATGTGCGAAATGTCTTTGCTGTTCACAGGCCAAGTGAAATCAGTGATGCGTAAGAAAGGTATCCCGTGACAATGAAGTGAGTCTTAATGTCATCGGGTGTAAACGCCAACATGAACGTTAGATTAAGTGTGCCGCAGAATTTATTGCAGTGTGTTCACGTGGTAATTTCTCTGTACCTAAGTCGATTTTGCTGATGCTTAAATCGACATTAGCAGGGCTAACATTGAATACGAAAAATAGCAAATTCAGCTGCTTAACTCAGATTTTTCCTATGAATATGGCAATTAAACAGAGCGTTAACTCTGGCTACAGAGGATTTCACTCAGTGGATGATTGGCGGAAATTACCCAAGGATTGGCGGATTGTTTTATAAGTGTTCAAAAATAATCCTGTGCGCCAAGGCCGCTCTGGAGTAGAATGGCACGCTTTTTATTGTGGTAGATCGAGCTAGATCACCATAACGAATTACTGAAATATCCCTATTTTTGTTTGATGGTAAGAGGTTTATCCGTGCTAGAGAATTTACGTAACATCGCCATTATTGCACACGTTGACCATGGCAAAACGACCCTGGTAGACAAGTTGCTGTCACAGTCAGGCACCCTTGCAACCCGAGGAGAAGCCACTGAGCGGGTGATGGACTCCAACGATCTTGAAAAGGAACGTGGGATCACGATTCTGGCAAAGAATACTGCCATCAAGTGGAACGACTACCGTATTAACATCGTTGATACCCCAGGCCACGCCGATTTCGGTGGTGAGGTTGAGCGTGTTCTGTCTATGGTTGACTCAGTATTATTGCTAGTTGATGCCGTTGACGGTCCAATGCCACAAACTCGCTTCGTAACGAAGAAAGCGTTTGCTCAAGGCTTAAAGCCAATCGTTGTTATCAACAAAATTGACCGTCCAGGTGCACGCCCAGATTGGGTTATTGACCAAGTATTCGACCTGTTCGATAACTTAGGTGCAACTGACGAGCAGTTAGATTTCCCGATCGTTTACGCTTCTGCGTTAAACGGTTTTGCAACTTTAGATCCGGATGTAGCGAGCGATGATATGACGCCGCTGTTCCAAACTATCGTTGAAAAAGTATCTTTCCCAGATGCTGACGCCGAAGGCGCGTTCCAGATGCAAATTTCGCAAATCGACTACAACTCATACGTGGGTGTTATCGGTATCGGCCGCATCAAGCGTGGTAGCGTTAAAACTAACCAACAAGTGACTATTATTGGCGCTGATGGCAAAACTCGTAACGGTAAAATGGGCCAAGTATTAGGTTACATGGGTCTAGACCGTACTGAAGTTGAAATTGCTAACGCTGGCGACATCGTTGCTATCACTGGTTTAGGCGAGCTGAAAATTTCTGACACTATCTGTGCCGTTGGTGCAGTAGAAGCTATGCCACCTTTGACTGTTGATGAACCTACTCTGACCATGACTTTCCAAGTTAATACTTCACCTTTTGCAGGTAAAGAAGGTAAGTATGTGACTTCACGTAACATTCTGGAGCGTCTGCAAACAGAATTAGTCCACAACGTGGCACTGCGTGTTGAAGAAACAGAAAGTCCAGATCGCTTCCGTGTATCTGGTCGTGGTGAATTGCATTTATCAATCTTGATTGAAAACATGCGTCGTGAAGGTTACGAGTTAGCCGTATCACGTCCAGAAGTTATTCTGAAAACTATCGACGGTGAACTGTGTGAACCATTTGAAACCTTGACTGTTGACGTTGAAGAAGAAGATCAAGGCACAGTAATCGAGAAATTAGGTACCCGTAAAGCTGAAATGAAAGACATGCAGCTTGATGGTAAAGGTCGTGTACGTATCGACTTCATCATCCCAAGCCGTGGTTTAATCGGTTTCCAAACTGAGTTTATGACTGCGACTTCTGGTACTGGTCTAATTTATCACTCATTCGACCATTACGGTCCGCACAAAGGTGGCGATATCGGTCAACGCGCTAACGGCGTATTGATCTCTAACGCAACGGGTAAGGCATTGACCTTCGCACTGTTCGGTCTGCAAGATCGCGGTCGTCTCTTTATCGGCCACGCCGCTGAAGTATACGAAGGCCAAGTGGTTGGTATTCACGCTCGCTCAAACGATCTGACAGTTAACTGTTTGAAAGGTAAGCAGCTGACCAACATGCGTGCTTCTGGTACTGACGAAGCCCAAGTGCTGACTACGCCAATCACAATGACACTTGAGCAAGCGCTTGAGTTCATCGATGATGATGAATTAGTTGAAGTAACGCCTAAGAACATTCGTGTTCGTAAGAGACACTTGACTGAAAACGATCGTAAGCGCTTTAACCGCGGTTAATGCCAGCCTGTTAATTCAGGTGACTCGCCCTTAAGGTGAGTCAATCGGTTTAAAAAGCCCTGCATTAGGAAACTGTGCAGGGCTTTTTGTTGGGATAAATTGAGTAATGGGTATTAGTAGTCCTCATCCATCACCCGTATGCAATTGCGCCCAGCGGATTTTGCGCGGTAGAGGGCGGCGTCCGCTTGGCGAACGAGTTCTAGAGCATTTTGTTTGTTAGAGGGTTGCAGATAGGCGACGCCTGCGCTCACTGTTACAATCCCAAGGTCGGTATTTGCATGCGGAATGGCAATGGCTTGGATCAGCTGATGTATATGCTGCGCTGTCTCAAGTACGGTTTGATTATCGACATTCGGTAATAGAATGACAAATTCTTCGCCGCCGTAGCGAGCGACTAATTCGCCCGCTCTGCGACCGGACTGGGACAGTGTACTCGCTAATTGTTTAAGGCAATCATCTCCGGCGAGGTGGCCATAGTGATCGTTAAATTGTTTAAAGTGGTCAATATCGAGCATGATGAGGGCCAGTGATGAATTGCTCCTTTGTCCTCGACTCCACTCCGTTTGTAACATCATGTCAAATAGGCGGCGATTGCCGATATTGGTTAAACCGTCGGTATTGCTGAGTATTTCAAGTTGCCTATTGGCTTCTGCCAGTTCACTAGTTCGAGCTGTGATCATGGATTCAAGTTCGACGTTACGCTCCTCTAATCGCGCGATCGGGTAAATTTCCCCTTTGTGGGCTAAGCCGTAGGGGATGGATATGCCACTGTGGACAATCACCCAGTCGTTGTTTTCTCGGTGAAATATCAACACTAGCCGTGCTGTCTCGCGGGAAAGCATAGGATTAGGGATAGGTAAGTGGATATGGAAAAAGGCAGTCACCACCACGAGGTTGTCGGCAAGGTCTTGTAAAGAAAGATCTAACATTTCGATGTGGATTCGCTCAGGCACTTGTGCAAAGTCCTGACGAGTGATTCGCACCCATTCTTCCCTGCTGGTGACAAGCTGATCACTGCTCCCTGCATAGCCGCTAAAGTTATCACTAAAGCGACGAGTTAGCCTGTCATCACGGGAGGCATACATCTCAATATATTCGTCAAATAACGAATGGATCAATTGCTGTCGGTCGGGTCGCATAGGTTAGCTCCGTTGGGGAACATAAAACCATTTTCCTAATATCCGTATAGGAATATTATCTGCGATAAAGTCTAGCTGTTGCCTGATTGTAATCAATTTTATGACGTATATATTAAAAATACTGCAGAGAGTGATGTAAGCCATTATCTGCAGTATGGTCTGTGAGACAAAATTGTTTTGCATTCACTTAATGTATCATTTCGCCCAAGTATTATTTAACACAGCCTGTTGGGATTGTTGGAATTCAAGTTTTAGTTGTTCTGCATACTTAGGAGCATCATTTTGAGTAAAATCTGCACTATCACTCTCTGATATGATTTTATCTCCCGCAATTAAAAACGAACCTGAGTTAGTAAATGCGCCTAGTAAGTCCCCTTTTACTACTATGCTGTAGGGTTTTCGGTCTCTATAAAGTGATCGTCCAACAGATGCGAACTCGTTATTAAAACCGAGTAAATCAAAAGCTGTAGGTAAAATATCTAGTTGGCTTGCAAGTATTTTATGCCGTTTAGGGGCTATGTTTTGCCCTGGACGGTAAATCCATAACGGAATATGGAATGCACTTTTTAAGCCCGGCGTTTTCGTATTGAACAAGGTATGATCTGCTAAAATCATGAACGTCGTATTTTCGTACCAGTCCTGCTTTGAAGCTTCTGTAAAAAATGCTTTAAGAGCTTCATCTGTATATCTAACAGTGTTCAAAAAATCTGTAAATGTATCTTGGCCATACGGATAAACCTGTAAGTGCTTCGGTGTTTCTACGTATGGCATGTGGGTGGTGCCTGTAAATGAAAAACTGATAAAAGGTTTTTCACTTTTATTGGCCAGTTCGAGTGTTTTCATTAGCATTTCATAGTCCCAACCAAATTGAGCACCATCGGGTTCGGGATAATCTGTGCGGGTAATGGGGATATCACTGCGACCTAAATATTGCTGAAAACCCGCATAGTTAGCGATGGAATCTAGGCGAATTGAATCGCGTTTTGAGCTTTGCAGCATTTGGGTTTGGTAGCCGTGTGACTGGGCGATATTACCGATTTTTGTGAGGCGTGATAATTCGAGACCACCACCAATATAGCCCACACTTTCTAGGGGCGGTAGGCCGAATAAGCTGGCTTGAACCCCTAAATTACTGCGCTGACCGACGGCGTAAAAATTGTCATATACTTCTGCTTTTTTAGATAATTCATCTAAAAATGGTGTGACTTTATAATCTGATCCGGATAAGCCATCGACATAGGCGTAGCTCAATGCTTCAACTAAAATAATGACTAAGTTACGACCATTGGGGCTATTTTCTGGGAATTGACTGAGAAATGGATATTGATACGCTTCATCTTCAGTTTTGTTCAGACGGGCTGTAAGCTGTTCTGCGTTGAAATATTTGTAATCTGTGCGTTGGTAGCTCTGTGCTGTTCCTTTGGCCCCCGTGTAAATGCCATTTAATATCAAATTAGCTTGCTGCTCATTCTGGCTATCATAGGCATCGATAATCCCTAATGGCTTACCGTGTAAGTCCAATCCGCGCATGCACAGGATCAATAAGGGTAATGCGAGTAAAAATGTACCACATTGAGCTAGAAATGATTTATGCGGTTTGGCGACATAGAAAAGGGTACGCCATTTTTTTAGCCAAAAAAGGATGGCTGAAATAACTAACACTAAGCTAAATATGGTCAGAGCAAGATGATCTTTGACTAGAAACGGAATAATAAATGATGTCTCTGTCATGAGTAGAGGCAGATCATTAAATGTGTGTCTGTTTACTACCCCAAAATAGATGAAATCACCCATCAGTGCGATGGTTGATAGCATCAGCATAACTAGACCCAGTTGCAGTCCAGTTCCTTTTATCATTGAGGCAATTCGGCCCTTTGCTGGGGTTAATATGAGTAAGGTCGGCAATAGCAGCACATAGCTTGCTGTCATTAGATCAAATCTAACTGAAGTGAACAGTATCGTCATGACATCGATACTTCCCGCAAAATAATCGTGATACGCAATGTAATTGGCTAAGCGGAAACAGGCGAGAATGAATAACATTGAGACATAAAGAAACAACACACTGCGAAATTGACTTAACTTCATACGATTAATTTGATCATCAGACATTGAGAAATGGCGCATAATAGCACAGCAGTCGTCATGAGTTCAAAATCAGGCAAAGCTTGTTGGTATTGCTTAGCATGGGCTGCTGATGAGAGGTTACTGGATTACGTTAGCTGAGTGTGTCACTAGGCGGCACGTGAGGTATTTTCTGGATAGTATTACTTGGCAGAGGCTTTATTGCTGACGCCTATCATCGCTGTGGTGCGACCGAGGACATCGGGATACTCGATAGGACTTAGAGCCCTATCGAGTGAGCAGTCAAACTTATGATTTAGCTTTATCTGCCAATTTTACCGCATTGACACTTTCACCTTTGAAGCTGATAGTCACATTTTTCTGAGCGACTTCATTATCTTTCAGCAAAGTTTTAGTGGTTTCTGCCAGCATTGGAGAAGCTGCATTTAACGCACTGAGATCATAGGCCCAAACTTCTAGATCCGCTTCATTATAAGTGCTAGCAGGCGCACCTAATTTTTCAGTGATTGTTTGCTTGGTTGAGCCTTCTTTAATGCCGAATGTATTTTTAATCGCTTCATTCGTTGCGCTGTCTAACGCATTGGTTGCCGTATCATTCACTGTGTCAGTGACAGATTGAGTTGCTGATTTAACGATTGAATCGAATGGGCCAGCATAAGCAAATAATGGTAGAGCAGTAAGAGCGATCAATAATGATTTTTTCACACAATAATTCCTTTGGTTAATACATTCCTTTATTAAATGCGCGCGAATTAGACCAGTAATTAGATTTTGTGTCAATTAAGCATCTGTTCTATATGATTTTATTTTAATCCTTTCAGATTATTCCTACTAAGTTGGCCAACCTTTAGTTGTACCTAAAGGTTTCCATTTTGAGGTTTTCTAGTCTTATCTGCTGCTGTTCTTCAATTTCGTTAGTGTTTTATTCCATCGCAATTGGATCCCGTCATATGTGTCATTTTAGGTGTTCTAGTGATGTCGCGTGTTCTAGTGCCCAATTCTATTAATCACTTGGATCAATTCCATGCGGATGTTGTCTGGTGTTTGGCTATGCCAGAAACCTGCTAAGTAAGCGCCCAGCGGTAGGATAAATAATGCGATAAGCACTAATGCGAGCAATCCCTTATGACCGAGTCTGTGGCCGGATTTCAGTCCAAGGCCGAGGGCGGCGGATTTAGGGCAAGCTGCGACACAGCGCATGCAGGCTTGGCACTCGTCACTGCGAACCGTGGTTTTGGTGTGCACTATGATGTTTGCTGGGCAAGCGCGGGTGCACTTGTCGCATTTCATCCCTTTTGCTTCGATAAGGCAGTGCTGGGTATTGCGGCGGATTTTTAATGGGCTCGCAAAGCTTAAGATCCCAAGCATTGCACCATAGGGACACAAGTAACGGCAGAATCCCTGACGACGCCATGCAGCTAAAGCGAGGATCAGCGCAAATACCAGTAGCGTGATTAGGCTGGGTGTTAGGAAGAACAATGCCATCTTCAAGTCGGCAATCTTATGATAATTACCTTCAAGATAATGGGGGATGGATTGTGCTGGCATACCAATGACTATGTAGCAAAGTGCTAGGAGTAATAGATATTTCAACATTCGCAGTGGCCAATCTAGCCAAGCGGGTGGTGTAAGCTCTGATTTAATAAAGCGTTTTCTAAAGGAATACAGGTATTCCCCTGCCAAACCTAATGGGCAAGCCCAACCGCAAAATGCCCGCTTGCAGAGTAAACCTGTGAGTAATACCGCCGCTAGCATGACTGCTGCCGCAGGATGGGTTTGATCCCACAAATTGAGGCTGATAATGGCTTTAAGCTCAATGCCACCCGCAATCGGTAAAAAGGCATCGACTACGTCGGGGCGCATTAGCCAAGGTGTGATTCCTTGCTTAAGCAGTACGGTATTGATTGTGTATTGTATGGCAACCAGCAAGAGCGATAGCGCTAAGACATGTTGAGTCCCTTCACGAAGGGTATTGATTTTAATTTCACCCTTGAGTGCATCAGGCGCAAATTTATGCCCAAGTAGCATCAGTGGTAGTGCAATAAGAAGCCCGAGAGCCAGTGGCCAATAAAGACTCATTGCCACCGCACCGATACTGAGCAACAGTGTGGCGACCGCGCCCCATTTCTGGCCGCTCCAATAGCTGAGGGAGGCGAGATACATGAGTGCCAACATCAGCGTGAGTGATTCGATAAAAGTCATAGTGATGAATACAGCTAATAAGTTACAAGTACAGGCTCTGAGTGGTGAACTGAGGATAAGTTTTTGAGTAATAAGTGAAATTGTGCGTCAGATCTAAGATTCGCGCTATCAATCAATTAAAGCGCGCCATAGCTCACAAAGCTAAGTGTTTTAGTCTTGCACAAATAAAGTATGGCTTGCAGGGACAGCGTGCGAGGTCACATAAAGAATAAAAAGCCCCAGCAATTTATTTTGCTAGGGCTTAGGAGTTCAGTGGGGCATTTGGATTAATTTTTTGATTTTTCGAGTGCTTCAATAAATTTGCTCGATTCGTTAATCGAGGTGTTCATCTCTTTAATCAGGGCCGAAATATCGGTTTGCAGACTAGCAAATTCGCTTTTAATCGCACCAATGGCTTGGGCGTTCAAGTTATGCTTGAGATACAGCATATTGTCTTTCATGGCGGTGAGTATCGGCGGCATTTTTGACTCGGCACGGCGCATACTTTTGATCAATTGTTCATAGGCGCGGCGCGTTTCTTTGAGTTTAGCTTCACTGTTGCGGCGTAGGTTGGCTTTACTGATCTCGCTAATTTCATTTTGCCACTCATCGAACAGGGCTTCGGCTACATCTTCGACTTTATTGATGCGGTTGCTGACGTTATCGGCGGCACTTTGAGCCGATTCGTATTCATCTTTGGCTCTGCTATAGGCTTTTTCTAAGTTGCCATCACTGTAATTGAGCAGTGCTTGCATTTCTTCTAGGGCAGAGCTGAACTCTTTTTGAGCATCCTGTTGGGATTTTTTCGCATCTTTAACTCTGTCGACCATAATATCGCGTTTATGGTAACCGACCTTTTCCATTGCGCCGTAGTAGGCACTCTGGCAACCACTAAGCAGGAGACTTGTGGCAATCAGCCCTGAAGCTATCAGTCTTTTCATTGGGTGTTCCGTCGCTGAATGAAATTAATTAATCGGCTTTAAATCGCGCCGCATCGATAATGCTCCACAGATGAAAGATAGCACCTATTACCGCGGGTACAATCAGCCACCAGAGGGCATAACCCACCACTGTGATAATGAAAAATAACAGTGCGGCCATTATTCGGCCTTGCAATAATTGGCCTAGCCCAGGAAAAAATAGGCTAGCAATAGCAGAAATAACGTTACCTGCAGATCCTTGTTGAGACATCAATTCACTCCTTAGACTTGTAAATTAAGTGTTTATTGTACGAAGATAACGAGTCTATACCAACAGAATCAAGAGAAACCCGTGACTAAGAAGATAGAACTGGCACAAATTCGCGCCTTATTCCTCGGGATCTGGCACTTCCTGCTGCATTTGAGACGGCGTTTAGTTGAAGATCAAATCAATATCCGCGCCGGACATTTAGCCTATGTCACACTGTTGTCACTCGTGCCTATGGTAGCGGTGACTATGTCTATGCTGTCAGCTTTTCCGGTATTTAAGGGGATACGTGGACAGATAGAAGGTTTCGTTTATCAGAATTTTTTACCCGCCGCTGGCGATACTGTGCAAGTGTATATCAATGAGTTTGTGGCCAATGCCTCTAAGGGGACTGCGGTTGGGATTGCGGCCTTAGTTGTGGTTGCCATTTTGCTGATTTCCGCCATTGATAAATCGCTTAATAACATTTGGCGTACTAAAGAGAAGCGTTCAGTGGTGGTGGCTTTTTCTATGTATTGGATGGTCATCACTTTGGGCCCGGTATTGGTGGGGGCCAGTTTGGTCGCCACTTCCTACGTGGTGTCATTGAAGGTCTTTGATGGTCAGTTGTCGGGTGTGGTGCCCGTGTTTCTTGAGCGTTTACCTATGCTTTTCTCTGTGGCGGCATTTTTGTTGTTGTATATGGTGGTGCCTAATCAAAAAGTGAAGTTTCTACATGCACTATTAGGGGCGATTGTTGCCGCAATCTTGTTTGAGTTAGGCAAAAAAGCCTTTGCTTTGTATGTCACTCAGTTTCCGAGTTATGAAGCGATTTATGGTGCTTTAGCCGTGATCCCCATTATCTTTGTCTGGGTGTATTTATCGTGGATGATAGTATTACTCGGCGCGGAAATTACCGCCGCGATGCCTGAATATTTAGATTATGAGTCGAGCTCAGATGATGATGAAACAGCTCTGAATGCTAAGCCTCTAGAAAATGCCTCCCAAGATAATTCCGCTGCGGTGTTAACTTCGGCTGAGGTGACGGCACTCAAGGCGGTGGCTAAATCTGAATGACCCCATTAGAGGATTATTAATGGCGATGACACTGAATGCCTGAATCCTTCCCATCTTTTATCCGTCGCGACTGGTTTAACGTTGGCAATGGTCAGCAATTGCATCTGGCGCAATACGGTAATCCACAAGGTATCCCACTGCTGTATTTGCACGGCGGTCCGGGAGCGGGTTGTGATATCAGTGATTTAGCTTTATTTAATGGCGCTCAATATTGGATTTTGCTTTTAGATCAACGCGGGTCTGGACAATCTTTACCCTTTGGTGATTTAGCAAATAACCATCTCACGGGTTTGATTAGCGATATTGAGGCGATTCGCCTTGCATTGGGTATTGAGCGTTGGTGTTTAGCAGGCGGCTCTTTTGGGGCCACATTAGGCTTAATTTACAGCGGATTATTCCCAGAGCGGGTGATTGCACAGGTACTGTGGGCGTTATTTATTCCATCCAAAGAAGGTCTCGACTGGCTCTATGGCGCTGACGGCGCTGCAAAATTGCAACCTGCGGCTTATCGACTCTTCAATGACATTTTTCCGGTTCAGTTATCGCTGACTGAACTGCTGGATTCGTACCATCAAGGTTTGGCATCGGCAGATGAATATGTGCGATACCATTTTGCGCGGCGTTGGGTACAGTGGGAGTTGCAGCTTGCGGGGGCGAGGTTAGTGCTACCAAGGCTGTTACCCGAATCCGTATTAGCATTAGCCAATATCGAGTTACACTTTGCTCGACATAATTACTTCAATGCCATGAATGTGTTACAGCGCGTGACGCCTAGAGTGAAGGCGCGTAGTGTGTTATTGCAAGGAATGCAGGATGCGATTTGCCCAGCGACACTATTACGCGATTTTTTGGCTGGGTTGGAGCATGCTATTACAATTCAATCTGTTGTCGATGGCGGACATATGCTCAATAGTGAGTCTTTGTTTTTGGCGGTTACAGCAGAAATCCATGCTATGTGGTCGTGGATACATCAAAGGGAAATACAATGAAAACATTGCTCATCAGTGCCAGTTTACTCGGATTAACCGCCTGTGCCGCTACGGCGCCCTCGCAAACCAGCGCGATTGATCAAGTGGCGACTCAGGAGGTCGTGAGTGCCCCTGTCGCGCCCAAAGTTGTTGAACTCGGTGGGTTGACCAATGAAACTGCCGCTGATCGCTTGTACCAAGCGCTGATTAACGCAAATTATCTGGCCACCCAAGTTGCGCCGACTAAAGTGGCTGTGCAGTTTGGCAATAACCAATTCTTGCTTGAGCCGAGTATCAATTCGGCGGGCATTGACCGTATTTTAATGAATCGCTTCTATGCAGTGCATCCGCAATTGCAGGCCAGCCAAGAGTTGCCTGCCGTGATTGGCACCTTGAATCAGAAGCTTAATTTTGCCAAGTTTGTGTTGCTGGACCAAGGCGCAGTGATCCAAGTGCAAGGTACAGTGACCTTTGCCGACCGTATTGAAATAGAAGAGTTACGTCGTTTTATGCTGTGGACTAATGGCGGCTTAGCGCAGGTCGTACAATCTTTGCCTGATGGCGTAGAGCAATATATCCGCCTGCTCCCGCTAATGCCGCAAATGGTTCCCGTTAAGCCTTAATCTAAAAGGAAAAGTTGTGATTGCGTTAATTCAAAGAGTGAGTCGCGCCAGTGTAGTGGTTGATAACCAAACCCTAGGTGAAATCAATAAAGGCTTGTTGGTTCTGCTCGGTGTCGAGCAAGAAGATACCCGCGAGAAGATGGAAAAGTTGGCGACTAAAGTCATGAGTTATCGCGTTTTTTCCGATGAAAATGGCAAGATGAATCTCAATCTAGAACAAGTCGGTGGGTCTTTATTAGTCGTGTCACAATTTACCTTAGCCGCTGATACAGGCCGAGGCTTGAGGCCGAGTTTTTCAGGGGCGGGTACGCCGGATCAAGCCTTAGGCTTGTATGAAGAGTTTGTCGCATTCTGCCGCGCTAAGGGCGTTCACACAGAAACCGGACAGTTCGGCGCCGATATGCAAGTGTCCTTAGTCAATGATGGCCCAGTGACCTTTAATCTGCAGGTGTAGCTTCTATCGTGATGTTTATCTAGGGGTCTAGGTGATGGGGGGCTAGGCATAATCAATGTCGCTTGTACCAAGAGGGAGTATTAAGGGAATGCACATGGATCAATTACTCATTAAATTACGCCAGACTTGGCACAGTACGATCCCCGTTAGCGAGTTTATGCAGATAATGCCACTCGATTACAGCGAGGGAGAATTTCGAGTCACAGCGCCGATGACGCCCAATATTAATCTGCATCAGACCATGTTTGCGGGCAGCATTTATACCTTGATGACCTTAACAGGCTGGGGTGCAGTCTGGCTAAATCAGCAGTTGGTGGGCGTGGCGGGTGATATTGTGCTCGCCGATGCCCATATTCGTTATCTTGCTCCTGTGACTTGTGACCCTGTGGTAAAAGTACAATGGCCAGATGTGGATCTCAGTCCGTTACAAAGGGGGCGCAGAGTTAAGGTGAAGCTGGAAGTGCAATTGTATTGTATGGATTCATTGTGTGCGGTTTTTGAAGGCCTGTATGTTAGTACGTCGAAAGTATGAATGCGTCGAAAACAACTTAGTGTATCTGTACGTCGAAGGTGACGTATAACCTTTCTAAAAAATCGAAGCTAATCTCAGATTTTATCCGCTTTATTTCTTTTTTATGGGCTAATACACTAGCGTCATAGAGTTGAGATATTCCATCTGACTCTGAGTCATTTACCTATTTTCGGAGCAGATTATGTCTAAAGTCTTAATTTTAAAATCAAGCATTCTTGGCGGTTATTCACAATCTGCCGTGTTAATTGATCACTTAGCGAGTCACTGGGAAACCCAAGGCGCCGCTATTACAGTGCGTGATTTAGGCGGTAAAGACGTACTACCTATGGTAGACGGTGAAATCGCTTCTGGGTTACGCGGTGGTGCAGAATTATCGGCACGTCAGCAAGAAATGCTCGCCTTATCAGATACCTTAGTCGCTGAATTAAAAGCGAACGATACGATTGTTATCGCTGCACCTATGTACAACTTTACGATTCCGGTTCAACTTAAAAACTGGATCGATTTTGTCGCCCGTGCCGGTGTGACTTTTACTTATACTGAAACAGGTCCAAAAGGATTAGTGGAAGGTAAACGCGCTGTGTTGGTGACGACCCGTGGCGGCGCTCACAAAGATGGCCCAACGGATCACGTTGTACCTTACTTGAAAACGGTTTTAGGCTTTATGGGTATCACCAATGTTGAAGTGGTTTACGCCGAAGCACTGAATATGGGCCCTGAAGCACACGATAAAGGCATGGGCGAAGCGAAACACAGTATCGATCAGCTGAAAGCTTAATTGTCCCATTGATTAGCTGAGTCATTTGATTTAGCTGAATAAATAATGCCAGCCCTTAATAGGCTGGCATTTTTGTATGTGCATTTCAGCTAAGCACGCTTGGCTTAAGTGGGTAGGTTTGAGCGGCTGGACTCGAGCGGCTAGTTTTAAGTGGCACGCTTAGCTCTTATTCGCAAAGGCTGCAGCCTTTGGCGAGGGTGCTTGTCTCAACATAACGCATCTTAGTGCTGGCTTGGTCGCGATTACGACTGATGCTAAAGCGTGTATGGCGTTCAGTTTCAAGCGGCTTTTCAGCAGTGTTACTCTGTGTGGCTTCAAACTGTAACGCTTTGGCATGATTTGTTTTATGCATACACCACCTCGCAGATATTTAAGTCATCGCAATATACAGACTGGCCTGATTAGCGCCGTACAACCAAGGCTTAAATTAGCTCGGCTGGCAGCAGACTAAATCTTTAAGCGAACCACCATTTACTACGCAGCTAAAGCCATTGGCCTTGAGAATGTCGCAGCCCTTTTGTGCTCGAATCCCTGCGCCACAGTAGAGCACGAAGGGATGTTGCTTATTGTCGACTTGGTGTAACCATTGGTCGAGCGTTGGCAATGGCACATTAATGGCTTGGGGCAAGTGACCGGAGGCAAATTCCTCTGGTGAACGCACATCAATCACCCGTGCGCCTTGCTCAATCAATTGCCAACATTTTTCGCCCGAGTGGCTGCCGGATAACTTAGCCAGTAAAGATTGAAACATAGCATTGCTCCTACCATTAGAAAATTTTCAATAAGTTTATTCTAATGAATTGGCGTGTGCAAGCGTTGCAAATTATCGGCAGTGAATGGTTTTTGGCATTACTGGCACTAGACAAGTAGTTAGAGGCTAGACACATTAGCTCGTTGATAGTGAATGATGTCGTGGAATACCACGGCTTGGTCGTTTAGATTGCGATAGCCATGGGGTTTGTCGGCCGAAAATCGTACTGCTTCACCTTGCTTGAGTGTTTGCCATTCGCCATCAACTAGCACTTCCATAGTACCGCTCAAGACAATGACATGCTCAGTGACACCCGTTTCATGGGGCTCAGAAAGCCGCTCATAGTTTGGCAGCAGGGTGAGTTCAAACATCTCGAAACCGAAGCGCTCTTCAAAGGGGAAGAGTGAGGCGACTAGCATGCCGTCGGTGGCGGGTTGTTGGCGTAACTCGTCGGGCTTACGGAATACTGCGCCTTGGCTCTGGGGCGTGGGTTCGAGAAAGGTCGACAGCGAGATATTGAATCCACTGGCAATTTTCCACAGCGTCGCAATGGTTGGGCTTGATTCACCGCGCTCGATTTGTCCTATCATGGCTTTACTAACGCCCGTCTCTTGAGCGGCTTTATCTAAACTCCATCCCTTTTGGTTGCGAAGTGCTTTAAGCGTGCTGGCGAGATAGCTGTTTATCGTTTGCACAATGGCCCCATCATTTTTATGAAAATTTAGTTTGTACGTTATAACGCACAGGTGTTATCTTGTCCATCTCGTACGTTATAGCGCACAAGAAGCTATCTTGTTCATTTTATAAGTTATAGCGCACAAAGTAATGGCGACATCAATTGCAGAGAAAGGGAGTGGATATGTGGCGAGATGCAGGGAGTTTATCAAAAATATCAGCGGGTTTTATTGCGGTATTAGTGGGTTATAGCAGCTCGGCTGTGATCATCTTTCAAGCGGCGGAGGCTGTGGGGGCGACACCAGCACAGATCAGTTCATGGCTGTGGGCTTTAGGTGTGGGCATGGGTGTGACCAGCATAGGGTTATCGCTTTACTACAAGAATCCTATTCTAACGGCTTGGTCTACACCGGGCGCGGCGCTGATGGTGACAAGCCTCGCGGGATTGAGCGTCAATCAAGCCATAGGCGCTTTTCTGGTGAGTTCTCTGCTAATCACACTTTGCGGGGTGGCGGGCTGGATGGATAAGCTTATCCGCATCATGCCGCAGTCGGTGGCTTCCGCCATGTTGGCGGGGATCTTATTGCAATTTGGGCTAGGGCTATTTCAGGCGATGCAAACCCAGCTGAGTCTGATATTGATCATGCTGTTGGTGTTTGTCATCGTTAAGCCTTTTGCACCACGTTACATCATCTTGCTGACGTTGCTGGTGGGCATAGGCATGAGTTTTCAATTAGATTTGCTCAAGCTAGATGCCGTTCAGTTGCAACTGGCGATGCCAGTGTGGACTACGCCTGAGTTTTCGCTGGCGAGTGTTATTGGCGTGGCGCTGCCGCTGTTTGTGGTGACTATGGCCTCGCAAAATATGCCGGGCGTTGCTGCGCTGCACGGTAATGGTTACAGGCCACCCATTTCACCTTTGATCACGAGCACAGGGTTAATAGGGGTTATTCTCGCGCCATTTGGCGGTTTTGCCTTTAACTTATCCGCCATCACAGCGGCGATTTGTATGGGTAAAGAAGCAGATCCGAATCCCGCGACTCGTTACTGGGCGGCGGTGTGGGGCGGGGTATTTTACTTTATCACTGGGTTACTCGGTGCCACTGTGGTTGGTCTGTTTTCCGCTTTCCCGAAGGAATTAGTACTGGCCATCGCCGGATTAGCCCTGCTCGGCACTATCGCCAATAGCCTGACCGCCGCATTAGCTAAAACCGAAGATCGCGAAGTGGCAGTGATCACTTTTTTGGTCACGGCATCAGGTTTTAGTGTGCTGGGCATCGGCAGCGCATTTTGGGGGCTGTTGCTTGGGTTTATTATCCATTGGTGGAACGGGCACAGAACTGCATCAGTAGTTAAGCGAGCGAATACTTAACTGCAGCAAAGCGCCTTAGATATGAATTTCAAAGACTAAGGCGCATGTGTTTTAGATTTTCTTCGTCATAAACACGCTATTGGGATCGAGTCGATAATCGGCGAAGGGGCCGCAGCTTTCGAAGCCAAATTTGGTGTAGAGCATTCGGGCGGGGTTAAAGAAGTCCATCGAACCGGTTTCTAGACTAAGGCGTTTAATGCCAGCAGCTTTAGCGTTGTTGATCAGGTGCTGCAATATTTTAGACGCTATGCCTTGCTGTTTATAGGGCGCGGCGGTGCGCATTGATTTGATCTCGGCGTGCTCGGTATCTAACCATTTTAGTGCACCGCAGCCCGCTAAATTGTTGCCATCCCACAGGGTCCAAAAGCGAATATTGGGCTGACGCAGGCCATCAAGATCTAATGCGTGAACGCTTTCAGGCGGAGAGGTTGCCCGCATATCGTCGAGGTGTTCTGTTAAAAGTGCTGCAATTTCAGGCCCTTTTAGATCATCTAGTATAATTTTCATCGTCTTTCTCAAGATTGAAACTCCCTCTGTTGTTGCTTATCCATCATAGTGTTATCGCGTTTAGTTCTTTTTAGGGGTAAACGCTGTGGTGGATAAGCAAAGGGTAGGCCAAGAGTTTTTATCTTTAGCTAAAGCTAAACCCAGAATCAAAGTCGTGGGGTTCACCCCACACCCGACCAAAAGGGGAAAAGCGCCTGTTCCCCTTTTGGATATCCCCCGGCGTCGTCCCCAACGGAGTTGAAAGCCCCTTGTGCTCATTGACAAATTTGCTATCGCTTCCGAAGGATGCGTCCCTGCACCTGCGAAAGCTAGCTCGGCATCCATGCCGAGACTCACGCAATTTGCCTACTCGCCCTGCGGCAACTCCTAGGGGATGGTGTATTCCTTAGACTCTAGTGTTATTGGTCAATTATTAAGGAGTAAAGTTATATCCCATCTTTTTAAATGACAGTTTTATTTTCTATAGCCAAAATTTACCGTGCCAAAAATTGACGCGGTAAATATCTTCTTGCTTTCTTTCTTTGTGTCGCAAATAGTTGAACATGATGCGATAACGGTGATAACTTGCTGTCATGTTTAAAGAAGTTTGCCCTAAAAGTTCAAACCCTAATGTATTTTTATTTGGGTTTAACGAGAAGTCTGGGTAAAACCCAGTAGGCTCAGTAGGACATAATGACTAAACCCTATACCAAAACCTTGCAAGACGAACTTGATTGGAAGCTTCTCGATCAACTGCACGGGGCTGTCGCACAAATAAGCAGCTTTTGCTTCGAGATAAAGAAATTTTGTGTTACTACATTATTTATAGTGCTAACCCTCATGGCAAAGTTCACATCAGACAAGCTTGATCATTCGCTATTTGTTGCCGGCCTCATGATACCTTTATGTTTTTGGTTTCTAGATGCGACCGGTTATTTCTATCAGGTCAAACTACGAGGAACAATGCAGGCAATTCGCACTCGTCTTGCCTCGCAAAATGATCAGAAGCTAATTGTTACTACTGAGGTGCAAATTATCGAACCATCTCGAGTATCAGCCTCTACATACAGACGAATTGTCGCCGCGGGGTTCAATCACTCTATGTGGCTCTACATATTGCTAGTGGTTATCAACCTATCGATCTGGTTTCTATACTCAGAGGGATTTATTAAATGAAACTTTTCGTTAGCTACTCGCGTAGAGACGGAGTAGTTACCACAGAATCCCTTCGAGCTCTGGATGCGCATCTACGACAAGTGTGTACACCGTTCATACATTGCTTGCATGACTCGGGCTCACGCTGGGAACAGGTGCGCGTAATGATGGCGCTGCTAGCTTCACACGCCGTTCTTCTAGTGGAGTCGCCTGCGGCAGAAGCCTCAGGCTGGGTACGTTTAGAACTATTCGTCGCACGATTACTTGGTCTACCGTTAATGCGCCTGCAAGCCGGCGACCTAACAGATTCCCAATAAATTCAGTCGCATAAGGCGGCTTGCTGACGTGGTAAAGCCTAATAAGTGGTTTAAGTCGCTTGTACGTTCACTAGGGACTGACTGAAGCCGGCCTCTTAACCCAACGCGATAGGGCAAAAATGGATAACCTCGAAAAAGTCCGAAAACTTATTCCGCTGTGGTATGCACACCGGAAATGGGCAGAAGAACTTCTTGTCCGTGTATTTGATTTGGAATCTGCTGAAGAAATATTGAAGTCAGAGATCCGAGGAAACAAACCAATTCCTGGTACAAATTGGATGTATCGAACTCACGGAATTGGAGTTGATATATACCGAACTGCAGATGTCGGCGGAATTGACTTCGATTTCAATAAATCAGAGCCTGATGCATGGCGTTTGCAAATATTCTTTGAAAAGCAATATAACGAAGGAAATCTACCTTTCGCAGAGTATCGAGAGCTTTATGAAGATGAAGAGTTACTTCAATGTTTCATAAAAATGGTATTAGAGGAGTATGTACTATAAAAATGGTTCAAACCCTTCGCTTCGCTCGTTGAGACCGACTAAAGCCTGTCTCTTAGCTTAAAAATTGTAATATTTATGAACCATTAAGCTTTTATTTAACAAGATATCTATTGTGATTTTTTCAAAGGGATTGGCGAAACCTGCCATCGCTAAATGTTAGCTCTAGTCTTTGAACCTAAGGTTACGCAGATGCTCGAAAGGCAAACCATGGTGATTGGTGAGACGACCGTCCGCCCCATGGACGGGGCGGTCGAGCATCCAGGGATGGACTTGCTGCGTGTCGTCGAGCCGGTACCATGGTTGGCCTCACTCTGAACAATATCTATGTTTAACTGCCTCTTCGCCTTCCGTAACTTTCGTTTATCAACTTAGATTCCCTAGGTTTCTTTCACAGTGTTGTGAGTGAATGTCATGGCAAGCCTGTATAGGCGAATATCAGCAAATGCTAAGGACAATAGCAAATTTTCTTTTAATTTAAAAAGTGATCCAAACGGATATAAAAATGGCCGAGTATAAGCTCGGCCATGATTTGTTCTATTAAGCTTAAACGGGTAGGTTTAGTAGTATTTCTTCAAATAACTCTCGGCGTAGTTTTTGAGTTTTTTGTTTGAGCTCGCGGTTGCCATATTTTCAATCACATCGCGGTAAGCGGTATTCCCCGAACTAGCTAGCGCTTTTGCCATGTTGGCATAAGTATCGATGGCGAGTTTATCATCGGCCATTAAGCGTGGTGTTTTCAATTCGTTACTGAGTACGGCTAGGATAAAATCATCGTACTGGCGGTCATCCATGATGCGTTTAGCCGCGAGACGCATTAATTCTAAATCATTGCTGCGTAGGGCATTGGCGAAGGCATTATTTTGCTGACTTTGATCGGCAGTATATTGGCTTTTATCCGCAAGAATCGCATTCCATTTTTTATATATCGTTATGTTTTCTAAAGCTTGACCTGCGTATTTTTTGAGTTTTTTAGGATAATCACCATTAACAATCTTGTTGATGGTTTCGCTGTACTTATCATTGCCTGAATAAGCTAAGCCTTTGACTAACCAAGCACTGTAGTCAATGGCATTTTTTTCAGTGGCTTGGGGCAAAGATGCGAGTAGCTTTGCTTCGAGCGCATCAAAAATGGCAGGATCGGATAAACCAGCGATGGTGAGTGATTCAATGGCTTCTTTTTGCTTGAATTGGTTATCACCCTTAAAGATTTCTTGATAGGTTTCAACCGTATATTCCTGAGCCAATAAAGGCGAGCTTAATAAACTGATGCTAAGCAGCATACCTGCAAAGAGTGGTTTCATGGTGATGTCCTTATGGGTTTTTTATATGTTGTTATTGGGTCCAGCGTTTAAAAATCAGCGAGGTATTAATGCCGCCAAAGGCGAAATTATTACTCATCACATAATCTGTGTCGATTGGGCGCAGTTCGTTGCGGATATAGTCCAAATCGGCACATTGTGGGTCGATACTTTCAAGATTAAGTGTCGGCGCAAACCAGCCCGCATTCATCATCTCAATACTCACCCAAGCCTCTAACGCGCCGCATGCACCTAAGGTGTGGCCCGTGTAGCTTTTAAGGGATGAAATCGGCATACCAGCACCAAAAACTGCATGGGTCGCGTGGCTTTCGGCGATGTCACCGCGATCCGTTGCCGTGCCGTGGGCGTTCACATAACCTATGGCGCTAGGCTCAAGCTGTGCATCTTTGAGCGCCAACCTGATGGCGATTTCCATGGTCTGCGCATTCGGTTGGGTGACGTGTTGGCCATCTGAATTCGTGCCAAAACCGACTAACTCAGCGTAAATCTTGGCGCCGCGCGCCTTGGCGTGTTCTAGCTCTTCGAGTACCAGCGTACAAGCACCTTCGCCAATCACTAGGCCATCACGGCTCGCATCGAAGGGGCGTGGCGTGAGTTCGGGTGTGCTGTTTTTAGTGCTGGTGGCAAATAAGGTATCGAACACGACAGCCTCGGTAGGGCAGAGTTCTTCACCGCCGCCCGCCAACATTAAGGTTTGATGACCGTATTTGATGGCTTCATAGGCGTAACCTATGCCTTGGCTCCCTGAGGTACAGGCGCTGCTCGTGGTGTGAATTCGGCCTTTTAAGCCGAAAAATACCCCTACATTCACCGCTGTGGTGTGTGCCATCATGCGGATATAACTCGTGGCGGTGACGCCCGACATATCACCGGTTTTCAACATATCACCAAAGGCGATGATGGCATCGGTACTGCCAGTGGACGAGCCATAGGCGATACCCATTTCACCCGAGGACACGATAGGATCGTCTAACAATCCCGCATCGATTAATGCAAGCTCGCTGGCGCGGGTCGCCATGATGGAAACCCGACCCATAGAACGAATTTTCTTGCGCGAATAATGGCTTGGCACTTCAAAGTCGCTAATGGGCGCGGCTAAGCGGGTATTGAGGCCATCGTATTTATCCCATTCGCCCATAGTGACGACACAGTTTTTCTGCGCCTTAAGGCTCGCTGCTATCGCCTCCCAATCAAGGCCCAGGGCGGTAATGCCGCCAATGCCAGTGACAACCACTCGTTTCCCTAAGCGGGTTTGATTTGTCGGCTCGCTCATTTAGATCATGCCTCCATTGACCGATATCACTTGGCGAGTGATATAGGCGGCATCGTCAGACATTAAAAATGCGGCTAAGGCTGCGATTTCATTCGGTTTGCCCATGCGGCGCATCGGCACTAATTGTTCGACCATATCCTTAGGAATATCGGCCACCATGTCGGTTTCAATCAAGCCGGGGGCGATACAGTTGACGGTAATTTTGCGTTTTGCCAGTTCTAATGACAATGCCTTAGTCGCGCCGATAATACCCGCTTTTGAGGCGCTGTAATTCACTTGGCCACGGTTGCCCGCAATCCCAGAAACTGAGGCTAAGGTGATGATACGCCCGCCCTTGCGGCCTTGTACCATAGGCATCACACAGGGATGGATGACATTATAAAAGCCGTCTAAGTTAGTGTGGATGACGCTGTCCCACTCGCTTTCTGTCATGGCGGGAAAGGCGGTATCGCGGTTGATGCCAGCATTGAGGATCACGCCATAATAGGCACCATTGGCCTCGATATCGGCTTCAATGGCGCCTCTGACGGTTGCGCGGTCGGCGACATCAAATTTCAGCAGGCTCACATTGACCCCAAGTACGCGGATTTGCGCGGCAGTGTCATCGGCAGCTGCTTGGTTACTGTGGTAATGCAGGGCGATATCGAAACCCGCAGCGGCGAGTTTTAGGGCGATGGCTTTACCAATGCCACGGCTCGAACCGGTAACTAATACTCTGTTATTCATCTGTTTTCTCCACCCCATTTTATCGTTATGTATCGGTATGGGGTTTCATGTATTTATGGTAAAAAGGCTGCTTACTAAGGCGCTTTAAGGCTTTTTTATCTACACCATAGCTTTAGTGTCCAAGGCTTCTATTTGCCGCGTCTTGATTGCCTGCAAGGTAGGCTTGTGTGTCCTGAGGCTGGAACACATTCACATTGGCTTGGGCCACTAAGCTCTTTTCTAGCTCAGTGCCGGCTTCGGGCAGCAGATAAATTTGGCAATCGAATACCGCTAATCCCGATTCCTCTTGATAGAGGCGGCTGACTTGGGTGCGATAGGTGCGCCCGAGCTCATATTGCTTTGCATACAAGGTTAATTTGCGCGATCCCAATAGAAACCCGACGCGGATTTTATCATTGCGAAGCTTTGCCTCAACCCCTGCAAGGGCGGCAATACTTTGGGCCATATATTCGATACCCACATAATTGGGTACGGCTTGATATTTATCATTGAAATAGGGGCTCTTGGCCGTGATAGTGACTTCGGTCTCTAGGTTATCGCGCCGATAACCAATGATTTTATCGAGCAAAATCATCGGTGCCCTATGGGGAATAAAATCGGCAATATCCTGTTCGGCAAAGGGTTGGTTAATCTTAAGTAACTGCATGGTACTAGGCCTCGTTACGGCAGAAAATCAGGCTGGCATTACTGCCGCCAAAGGCGAAGGAATTGCTCATCACATAATTAAGCGCGCCCTTAGCGGCGACTTGATGGCGCTCGACCAATGCAATGGGCGGATCCTGTGGATCGACTTGTCCGTCCCATTGATGGGGCGGCAGGGCTTGGCCGTGATTATGTGCTGAAAGTAATAAATAACAGAAGGCGGCTTCAATTGCGCCTGCGGCACCTAAGGTATGACCGACTAAGGGCTTGGTCGAGCTACAGGGCGGTGTGTTAACGCCAAACACTTCAACCAGGGCGCGGCTTTCCATCGCATCATTTTTAGGTGTGGCAGTGCCGTGCAAGTTTATGTAACCAATATCTTTTGCTGCAATGTGTGCATCTTGCAATGCCGCGTGCATGGCTGCGATGGCACCTGCACCTTCGGGGTGTGGCGCCGACATATGGTGCGCATCGCTCGATTCGCCAATACCCGCTAGCATGACCTCTGACTCGCCCAACGTCAGGACGAAAAGCGCCGCGCCTTCGCCGATATTGATGCCATCACGGTTGATGCTAAAAGGATTGCAGTGGCCTTCCGAGACAGATTCTAAGGCGTGAAAACCATTGACTGTGAGTTGGCATAAACTATCGACACCGCCGACAATCACAACATCACAGAGATTCGCCTGTAATAGGCGTTTGGCACTGGCAAAGACTTTGGCGCTGGATGAGCAGGCGGTTGAAATCGTGTAGCAAGGACCATCTAGCTCAAAATATTGGCGTAAAAAGTCGCTGGTGCTGCCGAGTTCCTGCTGGAAATAGTGGTAATCCGCGGGAAAGTGGCCGTGTTGATTGCGGTAGCTCAGCGCGGCTTCACCTTTTGAAATCCCTGACGTGCTGGTGCCTAGCACTACACCAATACGGGCATGACCAAAATCCCGTTTCGCTTGTTCAACTGTGGTCGCAATTTGCAGTGCGGCGCACAGCAGTAATTGGTTGTTACGGCAATCGAACTGAATGAGTTTTTCGGGAATGGTTGGTAGTGCTGCCGTCACGGGGGCAACTAAGGTTGGGTGCTCGAACAGGAGAGTGTCACTGCGCAGCATCGCACTGGTATCACCGGCGATCAGGCGGTCTAAAACCTGCTGGGGATCTTGCCCTAGCGGGGTACACAATCCAATCTGTGTAATAGCTACTCTGTTCATCATTGTGTGTCTTTTTACCATGGCACAGTTAAGTGCGGATGCTAACAGATTAAATAGGTTCGATTTCTAGCTCAAATTTAGCTTGTGGCATAGTTAAGCTGATGTGGGCTTGCCAAAGGACATCGCCGATATTTTGTTGATAACGGATTTGCACCACATGGGTTTGCTGGCCGCTTTTACTGATCAAGGTATCTTGACTATAGATCTGGCGACAGGGGATTGTATTCACTCGGGTGCCTATAAGCGTATCGCCCTGATTTCCCCCAACCGTATCGCAAAGGTCTGTGACTAAATGACCACCTTCTAAATGGGCGCGAATACTCTGCTCAGGCCAATAGATCAGTTGCATCACCGCCATTAAATACTCGGCTTTAAAATTGTCGCCCAATAGCACACTTTGCTCACTGCTGAGTGTATTCCCATCATAAACCAAGGTAAACAACGCCTGTCCGAGTGGCGCTAAACCCACGAGCGTCATGCGCTCGCCCTCTAACTCCAATTGAGTGAGCAGTTCGTGGGACTCTTTCCCCACTTTAATACTGACTTTTTGGCTAAAGGACTGGGGAGAAGATACGCCTGTGTTGCTGTCGGTTTGCTGACTCGCCATGATGGCGGGCTTAGTTGTAGGCTCAGTCGTGGACTTTATCCTTGGCTGAGTCAACGGCTTATCGGTCGCGGGAGCAAAATCATGGGGCAGTGGCGCCAAGCAATAACGCATGTCTTTAGCGAGGCCGACACAGGTTTGCCTGAACAGCAGTTCGCTACATCCCGTCAGCCCTAGACTGATGATCAGTAGCGCGGGGAACACTCGCCATTTCGCGTTAAAGTTGAGCGACATGCGGTTACGCCTCTGCAAATTCAGGAATGGCAACTTGGTTTTGGCACAATTCGACCACCATGTTCAGGCGGCGCTCCGAGTCTTTAACGAAGGGATTATTGAGGTCCCAAGCGTAGCCCGCCAGAATCGAGCAAATCATTTGCTTGATGCGTGGATTCGGTTTTTCATAGAAGATCACATCCTGAAAGCGGCCATCATACCAAGCTTGCACATAGGTGCGGAAGGTATTCACCCCCTGCATTAAAGGCGCTGAGTAATCGGCTTGCCAGTCAACCGTTTCGCCATTGAGTTGTTTAGTCACACATTTTGCCGCCATCGATGCCGATTGCATGGCGATAGTGACGCCGGAGGAAAATACCGGATCAAGGAACTCGCCGGCATTACCCAGTAGGGCGAACTTGTCGGTCGCAAGGCGTGACACATTGGCTGAATAGCCCTTGAGCGTGGCGCATTCTTGCACTACCTTAGCGTTTGCCAGTAGGGCTTTTAGTCCTGGTTCTTCATTGACTATGCTCATCAATTGTTGCTCAAGCGAACCTTGTAAACGCGCCAGTAATTGCGGTTCTGCCACTACGCCGAGTGAACAACGGCCATTGCTAAAGGGAATGAGCCAATACCAAATGTCTTTATGCTCAGGGTGGACACTGATTAAAATCTTATTTCGATCAAAGTGAGGATCGCTGATGTTGTCTTCCACATGGGTAAAGATGGCGCTGCGCTGTGGTAGGCAAGATGGACTTTCTAAGTCGAGCAAGCGTGGCAACACACGGCCAAAACCACTGGCATCAAGCACATATTGGGCGCTGATTTGATAAAGCTCGCCCTGTTCATTGCGCACCATTAAGCATGGATTCTCGGTTAAATCTATCGCCTCGACGCTTTCACCGTAGCGGATGTCGACCCCTTGGCTTTGGGCGGTATCGGCTAACAGTTTATCAAAACTGGCGCGCTGCACTTGGAATGTGGTGCCAGGCCCAGGGGTAAATTTATCGGTAAAGTCGAAGGTAGTGTAAGTGCCATTGCGACGAAAGGCGGCGCCATTTTTATGCTGGAATCCGGCGGCATTGAGTGCGTCTAACATGCCGGCTTCTTCGATGAATTGCATGCAGCAGGGCAGTAAACTTTCACCGATGGAAAAACGGGGGAAATGTTGTTTTTCTAACACAAGCACGCGCTTACCTTGTTGGTGTAGCAAGCTGGCGGCGATGGCGCCTGAAGGTCCTGCGCCGATAATAGCCACATCGACGGCAAGTGAATTTGGCATAGCCGATAAATCGTGAGCGGGTGTAGGCATGTAAAGTACGTTCCTTGTCGTTATCAGGACTTTTTAGTCGTTAAAATCAGTGGCGAAAGTAAAAAGGTTAAACCTATACCTAGCGACAGGGTTAAACCAAAATAATGAATCGCTTGGGTCTGGCTAAAGGCGAGTAAACCAAAGGCTAATAGGGTCGAGCAAGCGGACATAAATACCGCCATCATCACTGCCTTGCCGTGGTTTTGAGCAGAGGCAAAGAACAAGCTGTAGTCTATCCCAATCCCGAAAACTAAAATGAGCGCGAGTGCATGGAACAGACTCAGTGGCGAGCCTGTTAAGCCTAAGGTTGCAAGCGTTAGCAAGGCAGCAAGGGCTGGCACTGCAACCACAACCGCGGCTTTTTTAATGCCAAAATTCAGGCTAAACAACAAGAGTGCGATACCGAGTGCGAGCGCTAACAGCTTTAGGGTTAACAGTCGGTAATGGCCCATGACCGCGGAGATATCCGCGACTTTATCGATAAGTTGTACGCTTTGAACATTGGCAAAGCGCGCCTTGAGCGCGTCGATCTGTTTAATGCCGCCAAGCAAGACAATTGCACCATACTCAGCGCTCGCCCCATCATTTAGAACGTCATAGTCGGTGGCCTTGCCATTTGGTGCTAGCCACAGCGGTGCGAGTTGCTTGCCTGCCTCTAGCGTAAAGAAATCTGCTGGGGCGATATATTGGTCTTTAGCTGCTAAGTAGCTTGCTTGCAGCTCTGGCTTTAAGTTCTCATCTAACCCAAGGCTTGTGAGCACAGTATCTATCTGAGTTTGATAGATTTCACCCTGTAAGCGATAAGCCGTGTCTTGCCTTTGATGGCTGGGCAGATACCGGCTGAGGCTGACGTAGTTGCCTAACTCTTGGTTCGCAATAGCGGCATCGAGCAGTGGCGACACTCGCTCAAGCTGTTGCAGCAGTGCTTCTTCACTCGCGGCGCGTACCAGTAAGAATTGATTATCTGTGCCGCCACTGAGTAGCTGCCTGAGCTTATTTTCAGGTTCAGTCACGCTCGCGGGGCTTTGCTGTAAATGGCGAATATCGTCATCGACGGTTAACTTGGTTACGCCAACCAGACACCACACCACTATCACTAAAGCAAACATGCCCATGCCTAAAGGTGTGGTCAATCTGTTGGATAACTGAGTGAGGTTGGCAAGATACTTCCCCGCTAACGCTAATGGGCGGGAGCCAGATGGCAAACGACTTCCCGCTAACAGTGGGTAGGCGAGAATGAGGGTGAGATAGGCCCCGAGCAGCCCCGCGGCGCAGAAAATCGCCACTTGCTGCATTCCTGGAAACGGCGCTAAACCTATGCCTACATAAGCTAAGGCACTGGTGATAAAGGCAAGTGTCACAGTGGGGAAGATATACGCGACCGTCGCCTTTGCGTTGCGTTCGGTATCGCTTAAGCGCTCGCAGTAAAAATGAAAGCTGTAGTCGATGGCAATGCCAATCAAGCTAGTACCAAACACTAAGGTGAGTAAATGCAGCTCGCCAAACACACTTAAGGTAAAAGTCACTGCCAGCAACAGCCCGCTGGAAATGGTAACGATTGCCAACAGTAGCGGCATCACAGAGCGAAACGCCAGCCAGACTAAAGCTATTACCCCAAGTAAGGATGCAAGACCAAGGATCGAGATTTCACTCTTAGCCGTTTGTGTCGCCGCAATCGCGTGAAACAGGACGCCAGCTTTGAGCAGGGTAATATCGGGATAGCTTTGTTTAACCGCATCCAATCCTAGGGTTAATGCCGTCATCTGCGCCAATTGCGCATTGGGATTAAAGGCACTTTCTTGGCCCTTTGCCATAACAACCGCGGCAACATTATCGCCTTGATTCGCGAGCAGTATCCCTTGACTGGCCCTGACTTTTGAACTCGGCGCGAGGGCGAGTAAATTGGCGGGGAATAACAGCAGCGGATCTTGGGCAAGCAAGTTGCTATTGGCGTAACTAAAGGCGTTGTAAAGCTGCGCTGTGGCCGCTTCAATCAGATTTCCAATGTCTTTCGTTGCTAACGCCTCAGCTTGTGGCGCTGTCAGTAATTTAAATCTGTGGGGGAAATAATATTGCCCCAACGCTTCACCGAGCTGCATATCGGCGCTGCGAATATCTGTGAGTGCAGCATTTTTTCCAGTAGCAACAAGGTCAGTTTCAAGCTTTTGCATCAACAGCTTAGCCGCAGAGATTGCCGTGGTTTCATCCTTGGCGACGAGCGCAATATAGACTTGATCGGCGAGCGTCGCTTCAACTTGGTTAAGGGCGCGCTCTGTGAGTTTGTCCTGCTGTAAATGCGGCAGCATAGCAAGAATATCGCTCTGCACCCTTGCGCCGTTTTGCCAGAGTTGCAAAGTCCACAGACTGGCAGACAGCATCAATAGCAACCAAATGGCGAGGCGCCATTTAGGGGATGATTGTATTAGCGCTTGATTGGCGCGCGCGGTGAAATTGGCGGCCATGGTTAAGGTTTATTCGCCTCTATCGCCACAGCATACTGCGTCAATTCGGTTTCGCTGAGTTTACCTTGGGAAAGCGCACTAAAGTCGATGCGGGTCATATCCTGTTGTGCCACACTCGGCGCCGCGCTCAGCAGCACTAAGGATTGCAACACATCGCTCCCCTCTAACACCATATTGGCGATGGCTTTTTTCATTAAGGGATCTTTGGGCGTTAGGCCTAATTGCCATTGACCGTCTGTGCTCAAGCCTTCTATTTTTAACCTATCTGTGATGAGAAAGTGCAGCTCGAAGTTTTCGCTTAAACCGGAAATATCACCGCCGAGCATAGCGCGCACTAGGCTGGGTAATAAATCGCCCATAGCGGCGGCGCTCGCCGAGGCATCGGCCTTGCTGACTTGGACTCGACCTTGGCTATCGCGCTGAATAAGCTGCTTATCTTTTAAAATTAGTAGGGATTCGAAGGGCTTTATCTGCTGCCAAATCAGCCCTTGGGTCTGATCGAAGATAAATTGACCTTGGCTGATTAACGGCTTTTTGAGCACCTTTAGTTGCCGAGATTGCACAAACTGGCCTCGCACCGTTTCGCCCAAGTTAAGCTTTTGGCTCAGGGCGACAAGCTGCGCGGTATCCGCACTTTGGCTAAAGAGTGTTTGATAAACACCGGGCTCTGCTAAGGTTTCTGCTTTGAGTGGCAGGGTTATCAAAGCACAAGCCAAGCCGCAAGCAAGGCAGAGGAGTAATGCACACTTCGCCAGCACAGAGCTCTTGGCGAGTACTGAATTCATTAGTTTTCCACCTTAGCGAGCAGGGTGGCTATTTTGTCACGGAACACCTCTGGGGTAACAAAGCACAATTCTTGGGTGCTCATGTCGACTGCTGCCTGAATGGTATAACCCTTAGTGATGCGCGCACCCGTTTCAACGTCGCGAATTTGATAATTGATTTTTAAGCGGTTTTCCCACTCGACTAACTCTGCGCGCACTGTGATTTTTTGCTCGAAGGTGCTGGCTTTGACGTATTTAATCTGCAAATCGATAATAGGCCACGCATAGTTAGATGCTTGCATTTGGCGGTAGTTGTAGCCCAACTCATCGAGCAGTTTGCAGCGAGCAATCTCGAAATAACGTAGGTAATTGCCATGCCAAGTGATCCCCATGGAATCCACATCGTGGAAGGGGATTTGCATTTCCATATCGATAGTGAGCAATGATTTCATCGGCACACTTCCCATTCGCCCGCTTGGATTTTAGCTATGGTTTGGCGCAGCACGGCTTCAAGCGGTCGGTCTTCAATTAAGGTCTCAAAATCACCGCGCACTTGGGCGAGTGTTTTCGCCAATGAAGGTGTGAGCGAGGCTTCGTCTAGTTCATTTTGGGCGATACGCAGGCCAATACCTTGGGTCATGGCGAGCAGGGCTGCCGCCGCGACTTGTTCGGTCAATTGCAGCACGCGCATACAGTCGCGGGCAGCAATAGTGCCCATGCTCACCTTGTCTTGGTTGTGGCATTCGGTCGAGCGCGAGAACACGCTGGCGGGCATAGTGTGCTTGAGCGCTTCTGCTGTCCACGCCGATACCCCAATTTGCACCGCTTTAAAGCCATGATTAATTGCGCGGCGCGTGCCGGTTGAGCCGGATAAGTTAGCGGGTAAGCCATTATTAAACTTAGGGTCCATTATCAGTGCCATTTGGCGATCGATAAGATCGGCTAAGTTAGCCACAGTATTTTTCAGCGAATCCATCGCAAAGGCGATATGGCCGCCGTAAAAATGGCCACCGTGGAGAATATGCTCGCCTTCGCCGTCGACAATCGGGTTGTCGTTGGCGCTGTTGACTTCGGTTTCGATAAACTGACGCATAAACGGCAGCGCATCCTGCAATACGCCGATAATGTGCGGTGCGCAGCGGATGGAATATCTGTCCTGCAGCCTGTCCGAATTGCGCGGATGTTCGTGGTGATTTAAATCTTCCCGTATCCAAGTGGCGATTTGGTTTTGTCCCGGATGCGGTTTGGCGGCAAATAAGATTTCATCAAAATGGTTCGAGTTGCCTTTTAACGTTAACGAAGCCATAGCGGTAATGCGGCTACTTAATCGGGCAAGATATTGGGCGCGATCGAAGGCTAAACAGGCCAAGGCCGTCATTACAGCCGTGCCGTTCATCAGGGCTAAGCCTTCTTTTGGACGCAGGACATGCGGGATAATGTTGAGCTTAGCGTACACAGCTTGAGTCGCTTGGCGCTCACCTTGGTAAATCACTTCGCGCTCGCCGACTAACACGGCGGCCAAATACGACAGCGGCGTTAAATCACCGCTGGCGCCGACTGAACCTTCTTCTGGGATTACAGGGACTATGTTGAGATTGAGCAAAGTTTCGATGCGCTTTAATAGCTCATAGGTCACGCCAGATTTGCCAATGGCTAAGGAGTTTAAACGGCAAGTCATCACAGCGCGGGCCTGCATTATGCTTAAGGTCTCGCCTAAACCGCAGCCGTGGAAGCGGGTTAAATGCAGTGGCAATTCGTGGACCAGATCTAAGCTCACATTGACTGTGCAAGAGTCGCCATAACCAGTTGTTACACCATAAACCACGCCTTCTTCGTGCAGCAGGCTATCGATAAAGCGCGCACCTTTTTGGATATATTCTTGATAATCCGCATCGTCACAGAGCTTGACTGGTGCGCCCTTGGCGACGGCAACCACTTGTTCTAAGGTGATAAATTGACGGCCGAACTCAACAGCCTTTAAGTCTGATTGATTCTTTGAGTCGGCGGCTTGGGTGTGGCTCATGAATGACTTGTCCTGTCTGTCTTATGATCCTGCTCTGGGATCTGCGGTGATGTTGACTCTGCTGTTACAGCATCGGCTTGTACTGAATTGGCTGATACGCGTTCTAACTCGCTGTCTTTACGCCAAAAATCGAAGAAGTTAAACCATTGCAAAGGCTCGCGTCTGGCAAAGTATTCTAAACTTTCGCTGTAGCGATTTACCGCCTGCTGTAATCTGTCCATTCTGCCCGCCCTTGGGCCTTTAAGTGTTTCGGCGAAGTGCTCTAAATGCACCCGATAACGGCCCTGTTCCCGCAGGCAAAACATTAAAAACACAGGGCAATCGAGTAAACCTGCCAAAATAAACGGCCCTTGTGGAAACGCTGCGTCTTGCCCCATAAAGGGCGCGTACATGACGCGACCTTGGGTATTCGGCGAGGTTCTATCGCCCGCGATCACCACCAGTTCACCGTCTTCTATTTTTTGCTGCAACAGCATAGACGTCGCGGGGTTAAGCTCGGTCACTTGAATAAGATTAAGCGTGCTATCTGGATTTAACTGTTTGAGTACCTTATTGAAATTTTCCGCATGGCTCGTTAACACCATGACATTCACTTTGACTTTGCGCTGGTGGATGGAAATGGCGCGGCAGAGTTCTAAATTGCCAAGGTGCGACACCAATAACACGGCGCCTTTGCCGCTTTCGAGCTGGTCGGCCAGCACTTGGCGATCGGGGAAATCCACTTGGCTCAATTGGATGCGATCGCACCAGGCATCGATTCTATCGAGTGCGGCATTTCCAAAGGCTAAAAAGTGATTCAGGCTATCGCGCCAGCCTACAGGCTGATTCAGCTTAGGATGTTGCGGCTCAAGCGTTTGCACGCGGCGCAGGAAATCTAACGAGGCTTCGCGGGTGACTTTGCCCGTGAGAAAGAAATAGCAAATCACAGGATACATGATGGCGCGGCACAACCAATGGCCGCCAATACGATAGCTCTCGGCTAACAGTTTGATGCCCCAGTAACTGCCGCGCTCCTTCATGCCCGACCAATGGGTGGCTGAAGTTGATGATGTTGCTGATGTTGCTGAAGTCAATGATGTTGCTGACGAGCAATGGGAGTTTTGCGCGGCTTGTCGCTGTGATTTACGCTGCAATAGCCAAGGCAGGCGTTTGAGCATGCCGAAAAACAACTTGGTATGCAGTTTAGTGATGCGCACATTGTCGGCCACACCTTGAAAGTGACTAACACCACCTTCGGGATAAATCACCTTAGTCGGCTGGAATAAAATTTCCACCCCTTGCCAGTAGAGTTTGACGAGGATTTCGATATCAAAATCCATTCGTTCCGTTAATGCTTGCTGGCACAGTAATCGCTCGGTGGCGGCGAGGGGATAAACGCGAAAGCCACACATAGAATCTTTAATATCAAAGCTTAATGTTTCGACCCACACCCAAAAATGGGTGATATAACGGCCATAGAGCCTGCCCTTAGGCACGGATTCATCGTACTCGGGTTTGCCTGAAATCAGTGCATCGGGTTTAGCCTGCGCCCTTGCTACCATAGCTGGAATATCGGCTAGATTGTGTTGACCATCGGCATCGACCTGCAGTGCATGACTAAAGCCATCGCGGTAGGCTCGGCGTAGGCCCGTCATCACAGCAGCGCCTTTACCACGGTTGTAAGGATGCAGCAGCAAAGTCACCCAAGGATAGGTTTGGGCTAAGGATTGCAGTAGATAACGGGTTTCGTCATTGCTGCCATCATCAATCAAATAACAGGGCAGATTAAATTGGGCGAGTTCGGCCAAGGTCTGGGCAATTGCGGCACTGTGATTGTAATTGGGGATCACTAAGGCGAGCTTGATGGGCGCCGACTCAACTAAGTCGCTGGGAGGTGTTAGCACTGGCTCGCCCCATCGCTGCTGTTAACTGGCGAGATATCGAAGGCGATACGACCTGACGCGTAGCGGTTTTCACCATCGCTATAGGCGAAGGTAAGTTTTCCCTTAGCCGCATTGTTGCTAATGCTTAGGGTGACTTCTTGCCCCGGCAGTATGAGTTGCTGAAACTTAAGCACTTCTAAGTTGGCTACGGCTTCGCAATAGCCGAAATATTGGCAGCCTAAACGCACCGCCCAATCTAATTGCGTCACGCCTGGCAGTACGGCTTGCTCGGGAAAATGTCCCTTAAAAGATTCAAGGTCAGCCGCCACTAACAGACGTAATTCAATATTATCCATGCCGATATTGGAATGCAGGATCGGCGGTAAACTCGATTTAATCATGATCAAATAACTCGACTAACTGGGCAGTGACACGCTTACCCTGAGTGTTCAGCGGCAAAATATCGGGATAACGCCAGCGGCGTGGCAGCGTGACTCGCTCAAATTGCGTCAGTAAATGTGCTTTTAACGCATTGTTGATACTGAGTTTTCCCTGCTCTTGATGCACACTGCGGCCAAGTGCGGAGAGGGTCACTACCGCGCCCAGTTGGGATTTAAACTGCGGCAATACGACAAGTGCCGCTTGCTCAACATAGGCGTGACTGCAGAGCAGCGTTTCCATTTGTGCCAGTGATAGACGTTTTTCCTCTATCTTAACAATGCGATCGAGTCGGCCCTTGAGTCTAAACTGGCCATTTTCGGTTGGTTCGATTTTATCTTCGCAGCGCAGCCATTCATCGTCGGCCAAATAGGGTGATTTAAGTAGCAAGGCTCCATCGCTAGGATCTTGATCTATCGATATTCTGTCAAACACTTGCCAAGGTTCATCGGCCTCATGCTGACGGCGATAGGCGATGCCGCCCGTTTCTGTGCTACCAAAAATTTCGATGGGCAGATGGCCATAGCATTGGCTGATCCCCTGAGCCGCCGCAAAACTTAAGGGCCCGCCAGAGCTAAACACTAAGCTAGGTGATCGCAGCTGCCGCTCGTGCTCTAAGGCCTTAGGTAAACGCGATAACTGGGCAGGGCTACTGATCAAACACAGGTTTGGCAGTAAGGCAGTGTAATAGCTTAAGGTTTCTGGGTATTCAATCTGCTCACTTAAAAACGGCCGACTGGCGGCGAGTGGCCACAAAATCTTGAATAACAGGCCATAGATATGCTGGTGGGAAACCGTTGAAACCACACTGCAATGGGGTAAATGTTCGGCAAAGGTATGTTCGAGCACTGAGACTTCAACGTCTAATTGCTGAAGTGTTTTACGGATCGCCTTAGGTTCGCCACTGCTGCCGGAGGTAAATAGCACAAGTTCACCGATAGCCTCGCTCGCCGGCCAAGGCTTGCTAGGCAGGCTCAGCTCTTTTCTCAGTAGAATAAAGGCCTGACTTTCACACAATGGCTTGTCCGACAATATGCCTTCAAACTGGTGGGTTAACTCGCTCAGCGTGCCCGTTTGGGTGTTGGCTGGTAAGATAATTTCCTTGCCTGCTAACAGCGCCGCACATAAACCGACAGCAAACAGATCGCTGGTATCACTCGCGAGCAGCCATTTTTTCTCTGGCGCGGCCAGCAGTTGCTCATAAAAATACGCCACCTGATTGGTAAATAATGCACCTGTGACTATGTCGTGGTGATTAAAGCTGATCAGTTGTTGGGCAAAGGGCCCTTGGGTTAACCAGTTTTTGAGTAGCTGTGTCATGTTTTCTTCAACCAAAAGCTGCGATATAACCATTCCCCACCGAGGAGCAGTCCCATGAGTACGTATGCAATCAAACCGTTATACAAGGTCCAGGTTGCTAAGCTAGTAAAGCCAGCGGTGTAAGCCGCCATAGTGCCATTGAAGATAAATAAGCCGCACCAAAGTAGCGTGACTTTTTTAAGATACCCAGTGGCTTCATCCGGTAAATCGGGTTCTTTCAAACGGGCTAAACGTTCGATCATGCTAGGGCCAGTGTGCAGTGAATAACTGAACAGCGCCAGCATAGTGAGATTTATCACTACTGGGTAATACAGCAGCCAATCACTGCGCTTGGCAAGATAACTGCCTGCCGTGAGCACAATCCCCACCAATAGTGGTAAAACTAATGTCTTAACCCTTTGCTTTTGTAGCATTAGCCGCATTATCAGCAATAAACACAGCACGAGCGCTATGGTGCCAGCAGGCAAGTAACTGAGCCCTAAATACACGGCAACGGGGTAGGCCAGCAAAGTTAGGGCGGTTAAGACCTGTAGCAAGGCTCGCATTAGGTTTTAACTAAACCTTCGATAGCATTAATCACATCGTTGATTGTGCGAACTGATTTAAATTCATCGGGTTGGATCTTTTTACCTGTCAGTTGCTGCAGTTTTATCACTAAGTCGACTGCATCAATACTGTCGAGATCGAGCTCTTCATACAGGTTGGCCTCAGGCGTAATCGCCTCGGCATCAATTTCGAATTCGTCCACTAAAATAGTGGTCAGCATAGCGAGGATTTGTTCACGATTTTGCATATTCCTCTCCTATGGACGCTGTGATTCGATAAAGCGAGCTAAGCTGGCAACACTGTGGAAATGGGCCTTAGTGGCATCCGAATTGGCTTCGATTTTGACATCAAATTTTTTCTTGATGGCTAAGCCGAGCTCGAGGGCGTCGATAGAATCTAAGCCTAAACCTTCGCCAAATAGCGGTGCATCGGTTTGGATATCATCAATGCTGACGTCTTCTAGATCGAGACAGTCGATGATTAACTGCTTTATTTCATTGTTTAAGTTCATAATTATTTTCGAGTTGTTGTTTATAGTAATGTTCAAGATCCCGCGTCAGCTGCCGGGCCATTTTTGCATGCTCACCTAAAGCCGCTTGGTACTTCTGGTAAGAAACGATTGTGCCGATTTCAACGGCCATTCCCATGGTTTGCCTTGGGATTTCATACCAAGGTTGCTCCTTTGTCAAACCACGCACATTGGTACGTAGCACCACAGGTAAAATATCCGCTTCGGCCCTTAAGGCTATATTGGCAGCGCCGCGGGCAAAGTGGTTAATGGTCGCACCGACCACCGTACGCGTGCCCTCGGGGAAGATAATTAAATTGGTGCCTCTTGCGAGCACTTCGCGGCAATCCTCTAGCATGAGTTCGGCGCCGCGATTGGGAATATAACCCGCGCAGGACACCACACCACGCAAAAATGGATTACGCCACAAAGCTTGTTTGACTATGCAGCCCGCATTGGGCATGAGACTTATCAATACCACCACATCGACTAAACTGGGGTGGTTGGCAATGACGATAACGCCTCTGGCATCATGTAATTTTTGGGCATCGTGGCTGCTGACCTTAATCACACCTGCCCAAGTGAGCATGGCGACAAAGCCTTTGAACATTAAATGCACGGCCTTTTGTACCCGAATAATCCGCGCCTCTGGTGTGCCTGGCCAAAAACGCAGTAGTGGCAGAATGGTCAAGGAGCTTAATAAGCCGCCTAAGCCAAAGGCGATATAACAACTTACACCGCCTAGCCAACGTGGCACATAATTCAGCCCTTCGCGGCGAGTTTCCGGCAAGGTATAAGCGGCATTGAGCATTGAATCTTCATGGCCCTTAGCGGCGTCATGGCTGTGGGCTGCATCAAACATGCTCAAGTCTCCAATGCCATTGGGATAAGCAGCCTGAAATATTTTGCGCCGTTGCTAGGGCGTGGATAAATGCACCATAGGTCAGCGGATTTAAAGCTGTTGCCTTAGAAATGCGGCTCACCGTGAGCTTGGCCGAAGCGGGTGTATCGAAGGGCGCGAGTTGTAGGCCTAGGGCCAAAGGTAATTCAAATTCTTGGGTAAACTCATCGTACACAGGAGGCACTGGATCATCACCGAACACCAATAACAATGGTTCTGGCGATTGATGTAATTGGGCGAAGGCTTCGACCATAGCTTGGGACAGGGTTTCTGTGCCCGCCGCAACTGAGGTTGAAGGCGCGGTATTGGCCGCCACTATGCCAAAAATGCCGCTGGCGGTGTTGTGCACTGACTGACTAAAACCTAAGGGCGATAAGGGCTGTTTGGCGATAATGTCTTCGAGTAGGCCAATGGTGCGCTGCAACTCTCCATGGCGCGAGGCAAAAATAGAGCGACAATTTGCAGGCATTTCGCACTGAAAACTCACCTCTAACATCATCTTAGTCAAGCGACTAAAACGGCGGCGCTGCATGGCGGGAATTTGTTTGAGTGCGGGAGCGGTGGTATCCGACTGTGGTGGCGTATCGAGATTGAGCTCAGCCGAACTCTCGCACCAAGTTTGCCAACTTTGATGGTGCTGATATTGGGGGGCCCAAGCGCCCCAAGAGAGAATGCTGAATGTTAGTTGCACTACTTTGCCTCGACACTAAATTTAAGCTGTCTTAGTTATCCCTAACTAAGTTAGAACATTAATGGATTGCCATACCATTGCCATACCATAGTGAGGAGTATACGCGTTAGAAGAATGACGCTCGAAATGCCCTCTACAGCGTGGTCATTCTACACTATGCCCCTTCTTTTTATGAAGCCATTTGCATTGTGCGGGTTAACGGAATGGGATCAAGTGCTGTGATTTACAGCACTTATTCGACATTGAGTAACAAATATCGCAGTGGCTATCTGATTGTGCAGACGCTTTAACTTACAGGTTAAAATGAAAAAAGGCGCACTGAGCGCCTTTTGGCATGAGCTTGATAACCTATTGCGACAATTGATTCTCGATTTTACGCAGCGCTACTTTCAACTTGCGAGTATTTTCTGGACCCATACGGATCAACAGTTTTTGTGCACTGGGTAGTGCCTCTAAGTTAGGGTCAACGAATTGATAGTTAACGCTAATTGAATTCAGCTCAATCGGATCTTCAATAATAGGTGCTGCGAGTAACATTTTAATCGCTTGCAGCATTCTGTCGTTAAATTTGGCGTTGCTGTAGCCGAGTTCGGTAAAGGCTTCCTCTAGGAGCGGCGTCAGTTGCTTGTAAGTTGTGATTAAGCTCTGTTCGTCCATTTTGGCAATCGAGTCAACATAGGCATCGTATCTGTGGAAACCCTCAGGATTTAAATACACTTTGTTGGTGATTTCTGAGACTGAGAACAGCTTCTCTGGTCCTTTAAGTGGGCTAACTTTACGGGTTAATTCACCCTGAGCTAGGTTATCCACGAATACCACAAATTGGCGGACGAGATCTTGCTGCACTAACGAAGAACTCAGCACATTGTTATTGATCATGGCGAGGGCTTTTTGTTGCACAAATGCATCACTTTCTGCCAGCACAGGCACAGGTTCTACGACAACTTCAGGCTCTGTCACTGCAGTGGTTTCAGTGCTATTGGTGTTCGTTTCTGTAACGGCAGGCGTCGTCTCAGTGGTTTCAGGCTCTGGCGCACTTTCGAGCGTCATAGGTTCAGATGGCGGTGTTTCAGGCAATACAATAGGGGCGTTAGGGATGAGTTTAGGTGAGTCAGAATCACCGCTGTAGTAATAATATCCTCCGGCAGAAAGTAGCACGACGAGCACTATCGCAAAAAGCGCAAAGCGATTGCTGCTAGAAGAAGTCTCTTGAGGTGTTATTCTATCATCTTGATTAACTTGCATTTTACATCCTTCGCTTGAGTGTCAAGGTAACTTGGTGAATACATGCAGCTAACATTAAAGTGCAAGAGCGGGCTATTTGAAGGCCGCAGGTTCATTTTGCAAGTTTCCATGCGCTTGTCTATAGCGCTTAGCTGAACATAAACAATTTATTTCGAGTAAAGGCAGATGTTACGCCTCGTCCTTTACCCTTTATATTTACGGCTTAAGCCTGCACATAGTGCTGCCTGTGCCCGAGCCAACGTAAAATAATTGCATCGACTTTTTCGGGAGCTTGCGCCATTACATGGCTCGCTAATTTCTGAATGTGTGGGATCAAAGCTTGATCGCGCACCAGATCGGCAATTTTGAGCTCAGCCAGTCCCGTTTGCTTAGTGCCAAGCACTTCACCCGGGCCACGAATTTCTAAATCTTTCTGCGCTATGATGAAACCATCATTGCTTTGTCTGAGTACACTCAGTCTTTGGGTGGCGGTATGGCTCAACGGCGCCTTGTAGAGTAACACACAATGGCTTGCGATGGCGCCTCGGCCGACTCGTCCGCGCAGTTGATGTAGTTGTGCTAGACCTAAACGTTCAGGGTTTTCAATGATCATCAGGCTGGCATTAGGCACGTCGACGCCCACTTCAATCACGGTTGTCGCTACCAGTAGATGAATAATGCCAGCCTTAAAGTCAGCCATGATTTGCTGTTTCTCGGCGCTCTTCAATCTGCCATGCACTAGGCCAATATTGAGCTCGGGCAGGGCGAGGCGCAGTTCTTCGGCTGTGTCTTCGGCGGCTTGGCATTCGAGCACTTCGGATTCTTCAATCAGAGTACACACCCAATAGGCCTGACGTTTATCTGTGATGACGGCGTTACGCACCCGTTCAAGCACTTCGTTACGGCGTAAATCAGCAATCGCCACAGTGGTCACTGGAGTTCGCCCCGGCGGCAGTTCATCGATAATGGACGTGTCGAGATCTGCATAGGCCGTCATCGCCAGCGTGCGGGGAATAGGTGTGGCTGTCATGATCAATTGATGCGGGTGGAAACCTTGGTTCACGCCCTTTTCCCGCAGGCCTAAGCGTTGGTGTACGCCGAATCTGTGTTGCTCATCGATAATAATTAACGCGAGTTTGCTAAAGACTACATGCTGCTGGAAGATGGCATGGGTCCCAATTACCATCTGGGCTGCGCCAGATTCAATATCCGCAAGGGATTGGGTTCTGGCCTTGCCTTTGAGTTTACCCGCTAGCCAACCGACTTTAAGCCCGAGTGGCTCAAACCAAGCGGCAAAGTTAGTTGCATGTTGCTCGGCCAATAACTCGGTCGGTGCCATCATGGCAACTTGATACCCGTTTTCAATCGCTTGTAATGCCGCCATCGCCGCGACTAAGGTTTTGCCCGAGCCAACATCCCCTTGCACTAAGCGCATCATAGGGTGCGGTTTTTCTAAATCTTTGCCTATATCAGCCACGACTCTTTGCTGGGCGCCAGTTGGCTTAAAGGGCAAAGCCGCGAGGAAGGGATTGAGCAACTGCCCCGTGGCCTGCATGGTGACAGCGGCATCTAAATTACTGCGCTGCCTTAGGCGTAACATGCTGAGATTGTGGGCGAGTAATTCTTCCTGCACGAGTCGTTGCTGGGCTGGGTGTTGGCCTAACTCTAAATCGAACTGAGAGATCCCCGCAGGAGGGCGATGTAGCGTCTGCAGCGCTTGTTTAAGGCTGATGTTGTTAGGTTGCAATTGCGGTGGCAGCAGCTCAGTTAAGCCACCCTCTTCCAGCAATACCAAGGCTTGCTCGGTCAGCTTTAGCCAACTCGCCTGTTTTAAGCCCTCAGTCGTGGGATAAATCGGCGTTAGGGTATCACTCAGATGAACATCTTCACCGGGATACACCACTTTATATTCTGGATGCACTATCTCAGCTTGATGACTACCACGGCGCACTTCACCATAGGCGCGGATCATCAAACCATTTTGCATGGCATTACGCTGAGCAACGGAAAAGTTAAAGAAGCGCAGGCTTAAGCTGCCCGTATCGTCGCGCACATTGCAGACCAGCATGCGCTTGCGGCCTTGGATGATTTGTGTCGATTGGATTTCAGCTTCTATAGTGCCATAACCGCCTAGGCTGAGGGCGGCAATGGGATAGATTTGGGTTCTATCTTCGTAGCGCAGGGGTAAGTGAAACAGCAGATCTTGTACTGTTGTGATGCCGAGCTTTGCGAGTTTCTCCGCGACCTTTTTGGCGACGCCTTTGAGGTCGGTGATCGGAACAAGATCCAATTGCTGCAAGTCGTTAGCACTCAATCACTGTGAATTTATACATATATTAACAGAGAATAAGCGTAAGGCAATCTCAAGGGGAATTAGGGTGTTATCAAATTTTGTTTGGAAGCATAGCTAATATCTTTCTGCGACCTTAAGGCCGCAAAATTGTTGATAAGAGATCGTTAGGCTGAAAGCGTGGTTAACTGTGAGTGTTATTACAACCAGCCTTTTTGTTTGGCGATGCGCGCTGCATCGATTCGATTGCTGGCATTGAGTTTGGCTATGGCTTCAGAGAGGTAGTTGCGAACAGTCCCTTCAGCGATAAAAAGAGTTTCGGCGATGTCGGAGGTGGATTTGCCTTCGCTAGCGAGGCGAAGAGCGCGGCGTTCTTTGTCGTTGAGTGGGTCGACATCGCCAATCGCCATCATGGCAAGTTCAGGATCGATCACTCGTTTTCCCGCCATCACTTGTTGAATCGCGTTGACTAAGGTTTCTGAGGGTGCATCTTTAAGCAGAAAGCCGCCCACACCCGCTTCGATGGCACGTTTAATATAGCCCGCACGGCCGAAGGTGGTAATGACCACTATCTTGGTTTGGCTATGTTGCTCCTTTAACCATGTAGCCAGCTCTAAGCCTGTGCGGCCGGGCATTTCGATATCCGTTAGCAAGAGATCAAAGCTTTGCTGTTTGAGTAAGCTTAGAGCTTCGTCGCCGTCACTCGCTTGGGTGATACTAAAACCCCCTGCAAGCGTGAGGAGTGCGGCGAGTGCTCCTCGCACCATAGCTTGATCTTCCGCCAATAAAATCTTCATTAATGTGTTGCTCCCTGCAAAGGTAAACTGACGGTAAATCTATATCCCTGTTCGAGATTATAGCTCAAGCTGCCGCCTAAACTGTCGAGACGCTCGCGTATACCAGTGAGGCCATTACCCTCTATAAAAGGTTTGGCCGCGGCATTGTCTTTGACTTCGAGCAGCAGGCGGTCTGATTGCTTAGAAAAGTGGATAGAGCATTCACTTGCACCGCTATGGCGAAGAATATTATTAATGAGTTCGGTGAGGATCAAACTCAGTTGGCTTTCTGTGCTTGCACCTAGCTTGGGTAGCTCACCACTGAGCTCGACACTTAAGCCTTTATCCCTTAAGGATTTACAAAGCTGCGTCACGCAACTCTCTAGGCCCTTGTGTTTGTAGTCTGACACTGTGTGGCGGATCTGGCTTAAACTTTCCCTTGCAATTTGTCCTAGCTCAGTCAATTGGGTTGATGCGAGTTCATATTCTTGTTTTGCGATAAGCTTTTCGGCTAGCTCAGCCTTAAGGGCGATGGAAGATAGGCTATGCCCCATAATGTCGTGTAGATCCCGCGCGATACGTTCACGCTCAAGCATAGTGGCCAAGGTGGTAATTTCTTGGGCACTTTGCTGTTCTTTCAATTTATGCCGATAACGTCTGCGTTCGGCGACACCAAACATGCCCACGCCGAGCACTAATCCCGAGCCGTAAAGCGGAAAGTAGTAACTGTTAAAGTGGTAAATCTCATTGAGGGCAAACAACAGGCCGATGAGGGCTGCAATAGCCAACAGACAGGTCCGGAGAGGATAAAAAAAGCCAATGAAGAAGGCTGCAAAGGTAAATAGCGAGATAGAGCCTGGGTTGATTGGTGTGATCGCTATTGCTATGGCCACCATAATGAGAATGGGCAGATAGGCGCTACGGCTATTGCACTTATAAGTCCAAAAATAACTGGCAATAAAAGGGATTAATACGGCAAAACTGAGGGCGATTTTCCAGCTTGGATAGGGATTTATGGCAAGTGGGATCAGATAAAACACTAAGTTTATCAAATACACCCAAGCAAGTTTTCGTTCGAGCTGAAGCGGAGTGCTTATCATGATGCCTCTGTGTCACTGAGTTGGTTGTTGAATGCCCACCGATGGCATCTGTTTTAATTTATTCTTTTTAGGGATTGGCGCTATCGTCAGCGCCATAGATCCCCGTTAACAACTTTGTCTATTTTGCACTTAATTGCTGATTTTGTTGAAGCAAAAATTTTGCCCAACCGTAATCTGCTTGTACTTTGATCGCTTGTTGCCAATCTTCAATCGCGCCTTGGCTATCGCCTAATTCCTGTTTAGCGAGCCCGCGCCACGTGTAAGCTTCGGCTTCACCCCAGCAAATATTGTCGCAAGGCTGGGCGAATCTTTCTATTGCTGTAGTGGCTAAGGTCTTAGCATTTTGCATGCTGCCGCCAAATATGGCTGGCGTGTTATAGGCGGCGATGGCTTTAACAAGTGCTACCCGTGGATTTTGTGGTTCTAATTGTTCGGCACTGGTAATCGCCTTGGCGGATTTCATGCCGAGCGTTGCACCTTTGCTATTGTCTAAGGCGATTTGCATGCCATAAACCGACGATAACAGCGCGAGGGATTCTGCATTCGCTTGGCTGGTTTCGAGTGCTTCTAATGTGGTTTGTGCTGTAGTCAGTGCGCTGCTAGCGAGTGTTTTCTGCCCCATTACATTGGCACTGATGGCTAAGCGATAGTTCGCATAGGCTTTATCATAATCTTGAGTGCTACCGCTCAGTTGTTGTAATTGCGTTAGATTCATCGCATTCGAGGCCGCGTCTACATTGGTGATGTTAGTGTTTGATGGCGTTACTGCAAACGAGTGAGTACTGATAAGCAAAAAGCTGGAGGCGAGGAGTAATGTTTTCATGGTATTTCCTTATTGAGTGAGTTTCCCAATGTTTGGGTACGGGCTCATTATCAGAAATTCGATAGAAGAACTGCAGACACAAAGGTCATGGCTTTGGCATGACAAATGTCATCAGTTGAGTTATTTGCTTATATTTTTTATGAGGTGTGCTTTAAAGAAAGTGCGTGATTAATAAAGTGGACAATACCTAGAGAGCAAAACACCGGAGAGGCCCCGGTGTTTTTTTATCGCAAATGATCAGCTAAGTGTTATACCACAGCTTGAGTGCTCGCTTGGTTTATTAGGTAGCCCAAGTAACCTAAGTAGCACAGTAGTAATACTGAACCTTCGCGGCGGCCAATACGAAATCCTGTCCAAGCGAAAGGTAAAATCATGATGGCAAATGCCAACATCACTATGAAATCAAAGGGTTGGAAGCCAAGTGATGATACTGGCTGTACTATTGCAGTAATACCTAAAATACCCAAAATATTGAATATGTTAGAACCGACAACGTTACCTATGGCTATGTCACTCTGACCTTTCAGTGCCGCTAGAACAGAAGTTACTAACTCTGGCATACTGGTACCAATCGCCACGATCGTTAAGCCGATAATGACTTCACTGATACCGAAGGTCTTGGCTAAATCTACTGCGCCGTTGACAAACAAAATACCGCCACCGACTAACATACCAATACCGACTAAGATAAATAGGGCTGAAAGTAGCGGATTATTTGGACCTGCTTCAATCTCTTCCTCTTCATTACCATTTTTCGAGCTGATGTAACTAAAGGCTAAATAACCGAACAGTAGTGACAGCAATATCACACCGTCAATTAGGCTGAGCTCGCCATCTAACAAGAGTGCCCAGAACAACATGGAAGCCAATATCATCAAAGGGATATCACGCTTTACGACTTGAGATTGCACTTGAATAGGGCGGATAAGTGCCGTGATGGCTAAAATCAAACCTATGTTAGCAATGTTAGAGCCAATAACGTTACCTAAGGCGATACCGCTGTTTCCTGCTAGAGCAGATTTTACACTCACAGCCAGTTCTGGTGCGCTAGTACCAAAGGCTACAATAGTTAAGCCTATGATAAGTGGCGTAATACCTAAACGTAGAGCGATTGAACTCGCGCCACGCACTAGGGCTTCTGCGCCTAAGGTTAAAATAATAAAACCGCCAATAATCGATAGTGTAATTAGCATCGTTAGACTCTGTTAAACCTAATATTGAATGGAAAAGTACAAGGGAATTGCCCCTTGGCCGACTGGCGCACATGATACGTGGTTTTATCGGATTTTGACAGAATATGTCATAAAAAAGCACACCCTAGGCGTGCTTAGTTTTAGCTGATGACCATGCTCGCCAACTGATTGTTTGGCCTAGTTATTTTTGAGTTAATTCATCTTCCCAGCGGACTTGGGCGCCACGAATGCCGTCAACTCGTTCGCTAAAGGCTTTTTCAAGCACATGGCGTTTGATTTTGAGGGTAGGCGTGAGCGCATCATTCTCAATCGTCCAAGGATCACTGACCACGACAATCGCATCGACATGTTCGTGTGACTCTAAGTGCGGATTAACGCTATCGAGTGTCGCTTTGAGTGAGGTGCGGACTTCTTCACGGGCTTGTAGATTTGCCCCTTCGGATAACTGCACTAGTGCGACGGGATGTGGCAGACCAGAGCCAATCACGCAGATCAGTTCAACATGGGGATCCTGCGCCAATTTACGTTCGATAGGCACGGGCGCTACATATTTGCCCTTGGCGGTTTTAAAGTTGTCTTTCACTCGGCCAGTAATAGTGACACAACCATCGGCATCAATTGAGCACAAATCGCCTGTGTGGAAGAAACCATCAGCATCGAATGCCGCTGCAGTAGCTTCAGGCTGCAGATAATAAGCAGTCATTAATCCCGGACTCTTGAGCAGTAGCTCACCATCCTCGCCTTGGCGGATCTGGCAATCCTCAACTGGGCGGCCAACAGTACCAATTTTACGCGCATCAAAAGGATAGTTGATGATCGAATAGGCACAGTTTTCTGTCATACCCCAAGCTTCGCAGATATTAAGACCAATACTGTGATACCAGTGGATCAGTGATGGCGGAATAGGTGCCGAGCCAGAGCCGAGTAGACGACAATGGTTCAAGCCTAAACCCTTATGGATTTTGTATTTCACAAAGCTGCTAAGCAGTGGGATTTTCAGCAATAGATTAAGTTTACTGACCCCAATTTTGTCGATAATGTTTTTTTGAAACAGGCTCCATAATCGTGGTACCGAGAAGAATACCGTTGGTTTTGCCCGTTGAACATCGACAACGAAGGAGTCGAGACTTTCAACGAAAGCCACCACACTACCTGAGTAGAAGGATGAGCCTTCAATCGCAACGCGCTCTGTGATATGGGCTAAGGGTAAATAGGATAAAAGTCTATCGTCGCCATCGGTGCGCAGGTCACGGACTACCGCTTGGCAAGTCCAGCCATAGCTCGCGAAGGTTTGAATCGCGCCCTTAGGTTGGCCAGTTGAGCCAGAGGTATAGATGAGTGTCATCACTTGATCTGGAGTAGGCAGCGGGGCATTAACTAAGGGGTAGCCTAGCTTAAGTAATTGTTCCCATTGATATTGTGCTGGCATCGTATCATAGGGCATAGCAAGGCGAAGTAGCTCGCCGCCGACACCAGCCTCTTGGTCTGCCCAATGGTCAAGCTTGCCGAGAAAAATGGCTTTTGCGCCACTGTGTTGCAGCACATAGCGAATAGTATCTGTGTTGGCGGTAGGGTAAATAGGTACGCTGACATAGCCGCCGTGCATCAACGCGAGGTCGGTGATAAACCATTCGGCACAGTTTTTAGAGAGAACGGCAATTTTATCACCACGCTCTAAGCCTAAGTGATGTAAGGCTCCGGCAAGTTGTTGAACTTTTTCTTGAACTTCAGCCCAAGTAAAATCAAGGAATTGACCCTTGATCGGTTGGCGTAAATAGACTTGGTCCCCCTGAGTATTAGCCCAGTGCGCCAGCATTTCAATTGGCGTCTTAATCGCTGTATCCATTGGCAATTCCCTGTTATTTATTGTTCTTTTGGCTGTACCCAGTATGGCGAGTTTTGTGAGCTCGCGCAAATAGTTTACAAGATTGTAAAATATGAGAATGGAGCGCAAAGCCTACAAGTTGAGTGTGAAAGCAAGATGAAGAGAGTGGCGAGCGGGGTGTAGGATTGTGTTGGCAACAAAAAAAGCGCCGTAGCGCCTTTTCGTTTATAGAAGGTGAAATGCTAGCGCTTACAGCTCCATCACGCCGTCCATTTCAACTTGAGAATCCTTCGGCAATTGCTTCACGCCGATAGCAGCACGGGCTGGGTATGGCTGGCTGAAGTAACGGCTCATGATTTCATTTACTTTAGCGAAGTGGCTTAAATCAATCAGGAAGATGTTGAGCTTAACGATATCGTTGATTGAACCACCCGCAGCAGTACAAACCGCCGTTAGGTTTTCAAATACTTGCACGACTTGTGCTTCAAAATCATCGCTGACAATTTGCATTGTGCTTGGCACTAGCGGGATCTGGCCAGATAAATACACTGTGCTGCCGACTTTAACCGCTTGTGAATACGTGCCTATGGCCGCAGGGGCGTTTTCGGTCGCTATGATGATTTTTTCTGCCATGACGCTCTCTCTAGTGTTGAGTTAATTAACGATTACGGGACGTGCGCAGTACTTCGGGCAGTACCCTAATTCGGCGCATCACGTTGGCTAAATGGATCCTGTCTTTCACCGAAATCCGCAGGTTGATCAAATACACGCGACCATCACGTTCTTCAGTGCTGAGGTTGTGAATGTTTGAACCTTCGGCGGCAATGATCGAGGTGATCTTTGCCAGTGCACCTTGGTGGTTAACGATTTCCACCCGCAGATTGGCTTGGTAATCAACGCCTTCAACATTATCCCATTGTACGGGAATATACTTGTCTGGCTCACCTTGATAACCGCGAATATTGGCACAGTTTTCCATGTGTACCACTAAGCCTTTACCTTGGCTCACGTGGGCTATCACAGCATCACCTGGGATGGGGCGGCAACAGTTAGCGAAGGTAACGAGCATGCCTTCGGCGCCACGAATTGGCATCATGTGGCCGTCGCGACTCTCTTGATTCTCAAGATTATCGCCAATCAAACGTTGGGCGATAACAATACTCATGGCATTGCCAAGGCCGATGTCGGCGAGCAGCGAATCGAGCGTGGTATGTTTAGTATCGCGGATCACTTTTTCAATCTGCTCAGGCGCAATGTTGTCGAGTTTAGTTTTGCCTAGCGCATGGTTGAGCAGGCGGCGACCGAGCGCAATCGCGTCATCACCTTTAAGGCTTTTCAGCACTTGGCGGATTTTAGCACGGGCCTTACCGGTTACCACAAAGTTCAGCCAAGCGGCATTAGGACGGGCGCCTTTAGCCGTAATGATTTCAACGGTTTGGCCTGAAATTAACGGCTGACTGAGCGGATACGCTTGGCGGTTAACACGGGCGCCGACGCAGGTATTACCTACATCCGTATGCACTTCGTAGGCAAAGTCTACCGCGGTGGCATTGACGGGTAATTCCAGAATGCGACCTTCAGGGGTGAACACATAAATCTCTTCTGGGAAGAGTTCAGTCTTGACGTTTTCAACGAATTCGAATGAGGTACTGGCGCTTTGTTGCAATTCCAACAAGCTTTGCATCCACTTACGGGCACGCACTTGAGTCGTCGTGCCTTGGCCTGTTTGCGCACCGCCTTTGTAGGCCCAGTGTGCTGCTACCCCTTTGTCGGCCATCTGGTCCATATCTTCGGTACGAATTTGGATCTCAACGGGCACGCCATGTGGACCAAATAAAGAGGTATGGAGTGACTGATAACCGTTGGCTTTAGGGATAGCGATATAATCTTTGAAACGACCGGGACGAGGCTTGTACAGTCCATGCATGGCGCCGAGTACGCGATAACAAGTGTCGATGGAATCGACTATCACCCTAAAGGCGTAGATATCCATCACTTCTTGGAATTGCAGCTCTTTACTCTGCATCTTGTTATAGATGGAGTAGAGGTTTTTCTCGCGACCTTTGACTTTTCCTGGAATACCCGCATCGTTTAAGCGCGTATACACAGCGGCTTCGATGCCTTGGATCAATTCTTTGCGATTGCCACGGGCGGCTTTAACGACTTCTTTAAGCACTCGATATCGCATGGGATAATAAGCTTGGAAACCTAAGTCTTCTAACTCTGTCTTGATGTTATGGATACCAAGACGGTTAGCGATGGGCGCGTAGATTTCTAAGGTTTCGCGGGCGATACGGCGACGTTTGTCGGGACGCAGTGCACCTAAGGTACGCATGTTGTGGGTTCTATCGGCAAGCTTGATGAGGATAACGCGGATATCCTGCGTCATCGCCATCATCATTTTACGAAAGTTTTCAGCCTGAGCTTCTTTCTTGTCGCGAAATTTAAGCTTATCGAGTTTTGATACGCCTTCGACGAGTTCAGCCACCGCGACACCGAATAGTTCGGCTAAATCGTCTTTGGTGACATGGGTATCTTCGATGGTGTCATGGAGCAGTGCTGCCATCAGCGTCTCATGATCAAGACGCATGTCAGCAAGGATGCGGGCAACCGCAACCGGATGAGTAATATAAGGTTCGCCACTCGTGCGCATTTGCCCTTCGTGGGCATCGCGCGCAATCTGGTACGCCTGCTTGAGCAATTCTACCTGTTCAGGTTCTAAGTAACCGGAAGCAGACTCCTTTAGACCTTCAAACAGATACAAGTGGCAGCTCTCCTTTTACCTAAATAGGTTTTTACTCAAAAACTATAATGAACGACCTTCAGCAATGGCTGCAACCGCTGCAATTTCAGCGGCTTCACGTTCACGTACCGTTTGACGCTCATCGGCATCTAAGGTGTGAGCGTTAACTAAACCTAGTTCGATTTCACGCAGGGCGATAACCGTGGGTTTGTCGTTCATCTCTTCAACCATAGGGTCTTTACCCTGCACGGCGATTTGGCGAGCACGACGCGCCGCAACCAAGATCATATCAAAACGGTTGCCGATTTGTTCTACGGCGTCTTCTACAGTTACGCGAGCCATGTGTTGAAACTCCAGTTTATCTAGGGAAAAAATGACGCAAAATTGTACACTATGACAGCTATCCTGCCAACAGATCGTGAAGCATATCATTTTGCGCGTGGATCTGACTAGCACCTGTTAAGCGCTGACTGCGAATGATGGCACGCAAATCGGCTAAGGCAGTGTCAAAATCGTCGTTGACGATAATAAAATCATATTCTTTATAGTGGGACATTTCCGATACGGCTTGTGCCATACGGCTGGCGATAACATCGCTACTGTCTTGTCCGCGACCAGTGAGGCGGCGCTCTAGCTCGGCTTTAGAGGGTGGTAGAATAAACACACCAACGGCTTCTGGCATCACGGCTTTAACTTGTTCGGCACCTTGCCAGTCGATATCGAGGAAAACATCGATACCTTGGGTGAGCGTATGCTCGATCACATGGCGCGAGGTACCATAGTAATTGCCAAACACTTCTGCCCATTCAAAAAAGGCATTTTCAGCAATTAAGGCTTTGAATTGCTCAACATTAACGAAGTGATAGTGTTGACCATCAACTTCACCTGGGCGTGGTGCGCGGGTGGTATGAGATACCGAAACCTGCATGTCGGCTGGCTTGTCTTTAAGCAAGGCTGAAATCAACGAGGATTTACCTGCGCCACTTGGCGCCGACACAATAAATAAATTTCCGCGTGCGGTCATGAGCTAAATATCCAATGGGTTAACGCAAGAAGGGCCCAGAAAGCCGAGCATTATACCGATTTTGACCATAGAAATACTAGGGCTTGTTGGCTGGCAATTTAAGCCTATTTTAGATTTACTTCGATATTATGTGCATTTTTATCCGACTTGGGTCGTAGGCACTGACAATTGCGGGTAAATTGGTTACGCTCGTGCGAATAAGGCAATGAGTGTCTTTTTGTATCTCGTTTTTACAACAATAAAGGAAGGGTCGTGCTGTTAAAATCTCTTTTCTGCCTTCACGGGCGTGATTCTCGTCCCCGTTTTGTCGCAATCAGTGTTGGCGTTTACGTCTGTATTGCATTTGCAGCCGCTGCTTTTGGGGCTAATTTTCTGATGTATTTGCTGGCATTGTTGGGTCTACCTTTATTAGGGCTCACCAGTTTGCGTCGTTTGGCCGATGCCGATAAGTCAAAAGGCTTGATTGGCGTATTCCTATTGCCGTTAATAGTTTTCATCGGCTTGTTAGCGGCTGGTGTGCATATTGCCTTAATTGGATTGAGTTTAGTGTTAGCCGCGGGACTGACATTTTGGGGCTGGCGCTTTCCTGCACCAACGATAGTGGATTATCGCTACGGTTATTTCGGTCCTGAGCTGGATGCACCAACATCACAGGCAATGCCTAGGCGCCGTGTGGAACCTACTATCGTTCCTAAAACCATCGCACCTAAAACCATAGATCCTAAAATCGTAGATCCTAAAACTATAGACCCTAAAGCCATGGCATCTAAAACTGCCATAGATCCTAACATCATTGACCCTAAACCTATTGTTGCTCAAGACGTTGCCGTAAGACAATCGGCAAAATCTACCTCTCATATTCAAGCACAGCCTCAAGCTGAAAGGCATGAGCCGCATGTTGAGCAGCTTCATGCCCAAACCATTAGCGCTGAGACTGTGTCTGAGCCAGAGGTCGATTTATCGACCCATGTTGAATCTGTTTTAACATCGCCGAGGGTTGAGCCGAGTGTTAGCGCGGCGGAGGCAGAGCGAGAGGCGTTGCGTCAAGATGAACTGCGCTTCGATGCCCTTACTCGGATGACGCAGAATCCTGCCGATTTTGTGGTGCCAGACAGTCATGCAGATTTCCGTCCTGCTAATACTAGCCGCGTTGAACAGACCCACATTGAGTTGGTCGATGTCGATGTGGACAATGTTGATTTGAAACATGTCGACTTTACTGCGGCGCAATTAGATCCTACCGAGCGTAGTGCTGAACCCGGTTGGCGTTTTACCGCCGAAGAAGATGACGAGCCTGACAGTTTTAACGATAGAGATCATGCCGAAGAAGTGCGTCAGCGCCGCGCCGAAGCAAAAGATTCTGGTTCGATGACTGAGCTATTTCGCGGTTTATTTGAGTTTTTGGCGCCACTAAAGCGTTTCTTGGTGTTGCCTAAGATTAAACTGCCAAAAGTGGAACGCCGTTATTGGCGCCCAGCAGGAATTGGCTGTGGTGTGGTGCTCTTGATTGCCTTGGTGTGGGGACTTTGGCCAAATGGCGACTCTGAGACAGGTGATGGTGCAGAGGTTGTCACAGTTAACGCGATTGCGCCCTATGCGGGTGAGCGGGTGACGCTCGCGTTACCGGACGGTTTTTCTGTGGCGCTGGAGGATGATATCTTGATCATGCGTTGGCTCGGTGAGAAAGGTAAAGCACAAAACCTGTGGTCCTTAGCGACGGCAAAGGGAGATAAAACTTGCAGCGTCTTATCCTTTAACAATGGCACTGACTATCGCCCTGTGACTGTGGATCTGAAAGCGGATTCCGCTTCAGAGGCGCGATTCTCACCACTCGATACTCAGGCCATCATTATTGATCTCGCCCGTCGAGGTAATATTAGCCTGTGTGGTTATAAGTTCAGTCTTAAGGGCAGCCAAGCGATATTGGAACAAAATCGCACCTTTGGCGATTATATTGCTCGTTAAAAAAGTCTGCAGCTAAGTCGATAAAAATTCTGCTTAAATGCTAGTCACAATTAGAGGGGTAGATTACACTTTTGCTCCTCTTTTTCTCAAACCGTACTTTAGGTTGTTTAGGTCGCTGCGGTTTGGGGAAACACCTTTAAATTTGAACTGAATATATCAATCCAGCATGAATACAGAATTGACCTTAGTCATTATGGCTGCGGGGCTAGGTAGTCGTTTCGGCGGCGATAAGCAATTGGCGGCACTCGGCCCCGCGGGTGAACCCATGTTGGTGCTATCAATCATGTCGGCCATTCGCAGTGGTTTTCAGCGTGCTGTGCTGGTGATCCGTCCAGAGTTAGAAAGTGAATTAACTGAGATCCTGACACGATTTTTGCCAGCCGATTTTGAATATCATTTTTGCTATCAAGTCTTAACGGATTTACCCGACGCGGCGCAGTTGGCGGATCTTAGTCACAGGCTTAAACCTTGGGGCACGGCCCATGCACTCTGGAGTGCGCGCCATCTTGTTAAAGGGCCAATGGCCGTTATCAATGCCGATGATTTTTATGGTGATAGCGCTTTTGCTTCCTTAGCTAAAGGCTTAAGCACTAGGCCAACCGAGTGGATGATGGTGGCCTATCCCATAGAACTCACGTTGTCGGAGCACGGTGGTGTTAACCGTGGTCTGTGTCAGGTTGAAAATGGTCAGCTTAAATCGGTCGACGAATGGCTTAATATCGCCGAGCAAGCAGGCCACTTAATGGGTGATGGCCCGCAGGGTCATGCTAATTTGCCGGCGCAGTCCTTGGTCTCTATGACATGCTGGGGCTTCTCCCCAAACATATTTGATGTTATTAAACGTGAATTAACCGAATTTATCGGGCAACAGGGGCAACAACCTAAGTCTGAATGCTATTTACCCGCCATAGTACAAGCGGGAATTGTGCAAGGTTTGCCTGTGTATGTCGATGTTGCCTGTGAGCCATGGCTTGGCGTGACTTATCCGCAGGACACTGTCTGGGTAAAACAAAAATTAACGGAGTTATTGAGTGATTAAACTCATCAGGCAGTCAGTGTTGCCTCATTTTGGTATTGAATCTGCCGAGGCAAAAATTTCTGCCCTCGGTAATGGCCACATCAATGACACCCTTTTGGTGCGCTGGCCTGCGGGCGAATTAGTATTGCAGCGAATTAATACTGAGGTATTTAAAACGCCCAACGCTTTGGTCTGCAATGCCGATAAAATTAGCCATCATTTATGCGCTAAGTCGTTGCAGCAACAATACGGCCTTAAAGTCGTTAGCCCATGTTTAACCCAAGAGGGTGAGCTGGCTATCGATTTAGGCGAGCAAGGATTTTGGCGTGCTATTAGTTACTTGCCCCATAGTCTTAGCATTGAAGTGGTTAAGTCGGAACAAGAAGCGGAAATGGCGGCCAAGGCCTTTGGTCATTTTGCCTCTGCCTTGAGTGATTTTGATGCGACAGAGCTTGAAGATGTGATCCCTCAGTTTCACCATTTACCGGGACGCATGGCCTTACTAAAGCAGGCCGGTGAACTCGATAGTCAACATCGCTTAGCGCTCTGCCGTCATTGGGTTGATTACGCGTTATCTCAGCAGGCGTTGCTTGATGAACTTGCAGAAATATCGCCAAAGCTGCCGCTGCGAATTTGCCATAACGACACTAAAATCAATAATATGCTTTTCGATAAACGCGACATGTCCAGCATGGCGATTATCGATTTAGATACCTGTATGAAAGGTCATCTGATGTATGACTTTGGCGACATGGTCCGCACTTTCTGCTCGCCAGAGGAGGAAGACTCTACGGCCTTAGATAAAGTCCAAGTGCGCCAAGACATCTTCGCCGCGATTTGCCGTGGCTACTTGAGTGAGTTGGGTGACGTTTTAACGGAAGACGAAAAGCGCAGTCTGTGGCTCGGTGCTCGGGTGATTTGTTTGATGATAGGTGTTCGTTTTTTAACGGATTATCTTAATGGTGATGTGTATTTCCATATCCACCGCGAAGGCCATAATTTAGACCGCGCCGCGAACCAGTTTACCTTGTACCAAAGCTTGCTCGACCAAGAGACTGTGCTTAAAGCTAATTTCTAATTCAGCGCTTGGATATCTGTGTATTGGTATCTGTGTACTGATCCAATGTTAAAGCGTGTAGTCGAAAAACTTACGGCTTTGTGGGCCTGCGCTATTGGTGTTGACCTTGTTGGGGTGTTTATATTCGCCCCAACTTGCCACGTTGCGGCCCACGTTAAGTTTAGGGAAACTCAGTGGCTCGCTTAAACCTAATACGACATCGCTATTCTCCGCGTTTGCTTCCATTCCCAAAAATTGCAGTAACTGACTCAAGCTCCCCGCATGGCTAACATCAATTGAAATAAAGTCTTCCCGCCCACTAAAGTAAGCGAACACTTCTTGCTGATGCTTTTGATAACAAGCAATTAAGTGCTCACTGCTGGCAGGTTCCGCCACTTTATCTATGGCGAAAGTATGCCTAAAACTGCGCTTTAATATTGGATGGAAGCGGCCCGTTTTTTCATCTAAATGGGGTGCCATTTTACCAAGTAACATCTGCATCGAAGGCAACCAAGTATTGATATCGCGGTCGAGATAGACAAACACAGCCTCGGGAAATAATAAATCCAACTGCTGATAATCGCTGAAACAAGGCGTGTCAGACACGGCGTCGGCCAGCATAAACGCCTGCTTAGTAAAGGCCATGTGTGCCACTTTTAGCCCTTGCTCCAACAACGCCACACTTACACTCGTGGTGCCTGTGCGTGGCAAACCTATGATAAAGACCTTCTGCTTTTTTACCTTTACCTGTTCGTCACTGAGCGCATTCGACTGGACTGGATGCATTGCATCTGGCGTAACAATCGGTGAATTACCAGTAGGTTGAACATTGCCGATACGCTGTGCATTAGCAGTACATTGTACGTGAGTAGAGGTTGGTGAATTGTTGGCGTTATCAGGCATAGGTTAGGCTCAGAATGTGTGTCAGTGGTGCGGTAAAGCCGTAAGTTATCACCTCGGCGTGTCACATTGGCGTGTCAAATCAGCGGCGGCAGTATATCTCAGCGCGAAGGCTTTGTCCGTGGCTATACATAAAAGTCACGCACAGCGGCAATGTGTCACAGTAAAGGCGTCACTGAATTGTATGGAAGCTGTACGATAAAAGTGGATGATCATAAGATGTAAAAACTGAGATCCCAGATTGCTCATTTCCCTGCATTGGATAGCCATATTGGTATTGATGAGGCGATTATTAGCGCTATTCGACTCATAATGTGAGGCGAATAGGTTTGTTAATCGCCTCATTATGTGAGGCAAATAGCGAATATCACCTCAAAGCCAAAGTACTCAATCGGATGTTAGACGGCGATTTTGAACTAGGGATTAATAGTAGCCAGTATCAAAAAGTCGCGAAGGTGAGTCGCGCCACCCGTCATCTTGCGCAAATGGTCGAACAGCACTTTTTAGTGAAAGCCAACGCCGGCGGCCGCAGTACGAGGTACTTATTGCAGAGTGGGAAATAGAGGCAAGTTTACCTTTGTGGTGGGTGCTCAATGACCACTTACTGAACATCTTTCCCGCGTGAAATGACGGCCTATGTCGTAAGTAATCGATTAGTTTAAAGCCCAAGCAGTATTAACTCCCTATCGAAAAAGACAAAACCATTCTACAAATCGCAATTTGAATCAAGTTGTTATGTGATATATTCGCTACAACTTTGATTGTTAGTCTTGGGGCATATCTGGCTATGGAACAGGTCGGGATTTACGAAAAGCTTATTACTCAACTCGTTGAGCAGCGCTTAGATAAGGACATATTTTTTATTGGAGAAAGGAAGCTAGAAGTTGCTGAGGCAAGTGTTTGGCTCTCACGTTTTCTTACTAAAGTAATTGAATATGTTATTAATTCTGTTCCCGCAGATGAAAACCAAGTTATCAATCAAATCAGTTTGGCTAATCGGTTAGTTATGTGGCTCAAAGAGCACATTAACGATGATGATTTTATTGATGAAAATCTCATCGATAGCCAAGGTAGGATACTTACTGCTCTCTTTAACAAGCAAAATCCTATTGCAACTGATTTACCTAAATATACGGCCGCCATATTTCCATTAACGGGGCTCACTCAGAGTGAGCTTTTTTGTGGGAGTAATGCGGGATTATCGCTTGAGAGTGAGCTTAAGCGTGAGATCCGCTCATCGGATAAAATCTATTGGCTGGTGTCATTTATCAAGTGGGCGGGGATTCGCATCTTCAAGCATGAACTTGAGGAGTTTACACGCAGTGGTAAAGAGTTACGCATCATCACTACATCGTATATGGGCGCGACTGATGCTAAAGCCGTCGAGTTTCTAGCCAGTTTACCCAATACCCAAGTTAAATTAAGTTACAACACTAAGCGTGAAAGGCTGCATGCAAAGTCCTATTTATTTCTACGAAATACGGGTTTTCATACCGGTTATATCGGTTCTTCAAATTTATCGCATTCAGCATTGACCAGCGGGCTTGAGTGGAACCTTAAGATCACAACCCAAGAAATTCCCCACATCATTGAGAAATCACTCAGTACATTTGAAACTTACTGGCAATCGAACGAATTTGAGCTTTTTAGCGGTGATGCGAGTAGTAAAGAAAAGTTAAACAATGCGTTGAAAGAAGCGAAAGGCAGTGGCACTGAATCGAGCTCATTTCATTTTGACATTAAGCCGTTTGCGCATCAGCGAGAAATCCTCGAACAGCTTGCAGTAGAGCGAAGCGTTCATGGCCGTTTTAAAAATCTCATCGTCGCGGCAACAGGCACGGGTAAGACTATTATTTCCGCATTCGATTTCGCGCGGTTTTATAAGCTGCATCCAGAAGCCAATTTTCTATTTGTTGCTCATAGGCAAGAAATTTTACAGCAAGCTCTCAGTGCTTATCGCGGTGTGTTAAAGAATAATCAATTTGGCGAGCTATGGGTGGCAGAGCATAAACCTAATAGTTACAAACATTTATTCGCATCTATCCAAAGCTTGAATCTGCAACTTGATACCCTGCCATTAGCTGCTGATTTTTATGATTATATTGTTATTGATGAAGTCCATCACGTTGCTGCGAATAGTTACCGTGGGCTATTAGCTCATTTTGAGCCGACGATTTTACTTGGGCTCACGGCAACCCCTGAACGGCATGATGGTGTCGATATTCTGGCTGACTTCTGCGGTGTCATTGCCGCTGAAATACGTTTACCCGAAGCTATTAATCAAAGGCATTTATGTCCATTTCAATATTTTGCGATCGACGATAACACCGACCTTAGCAAGTTAAATTGGAGCCGTGGTCGTTATGACGTCGCTGAGCTGAGCAATTTATACACTCACAATGAACAACGCGTGACGCGCATTATTCGCAGCCTAGCAGAAACCGTAACTGATATTGGCAATATTAAGGCGTTAGCCTTTTGTGTAACCAAGGAACACGCCGAGTATATGGCGAAGAAGTTCAATTTGGCGGGGATCAGCGCCGATGTGCTGACCAGTGATAATAGCGCTGAACGGCAACAAAAGCGGCAGAGCTTGGTCAGTGGCAAATTATCCATTTTGTGTGTGGTGGATATTTTTAACGAAGGTGTCGACATTCCAGAAGTGGACACCTTGTTGTTTTTACGGCCAACGGAAAGCTTGACCATATTCCTGCAGCAACTTGGCCGTGGCTTGCGTCTCACCAATGATAAGCAGTGCTGCACAATATTAGATTTTGTCGGAAATTCACGTGATGAATATGATTTCTCGCAAAAATTTAGAGCATTAGTCGGTAAAACTAATCAGTCGATAAAAGATGAAATTCTCAATGACTTTCCGCATCTACCGCTAGGGTGTCGAATTGAGCTTGAGGAAAAAGCGCAGTCAATGATTTTGCGTAATATTAGCCGCGCAACGCTCAATGCCAATCGATTAACCAGTCTAATAGCAAGCTTTAAACATCAGACTAACTTGCCGCTCACGCTAAGCAATTTTTTACGCCTTAACCCGCAAGTGACCTTGGAAGATGTTTATCGAATAAAGATTAATGGCCAATGTGGATGGACTTTATTAGTCGAGGCTGTTCAGGGTAATCAAATTGCTGAACCTACTGCGCAGTCCGATTTAGCCAAAGCCTATTATCGCGCGATTAACTTCCACTTACTCAATTGTACTTCACTATCCTATTTAATCTTTATCAAACAGTTATGCCAAAATAATTTTGTATTTGACGGGCTAGATCCTATTCAAAATCAGTTTGCTTTGATGTGCCACTACAACTTTTGGGATAAATCAGGTACGGCTTTAAACGTTAAAAGTTTAACAGCTAGCTTGTTGATGCTACGCAACAAGCCATTACAGGAAGAGTTATTGGCTGTATTGGCGATACTGATCAACCGGATACACCATCAAGAAATGGATTTGGAATTGGCGCTGCCCAGCGCATTGAAAGTGCACTCTCGTTATACCCGTGAGCAAATTTTAGCGGCGATAGGAGCAAGCACATTTACAGCTAAATCGCCTTCTAGGGAGGGTGTGCTTGCGATTCATGAGCAAAACCTTGAATGTTTATTTGTGACGTTAAACAAATCAGAGAAGCAGTTTTCACCGACAACCATGTATCATGACTATGCCATTAGCGAACATCTATTCCACTGGCAATCGCAAAATAGCGCACGGCCAGAACGAGGTAGGGGTTTAAGTTATATTGAGCAACAAAAGCTGGGGAAAACCGTGCTGTTGTTTGTTCGAGAGCAATCAAAAGATGAAAATGGCCGCACTATGGGATTCGTGAATTTTGGCAAAGTGCATTATGTCAGCCATAACGGTTCACAACCCATGAATGTCACATGGCGATTAGAACAGCCAATCCCTGATGTAATGTGGCATGACGCGGCTAAACTGGCAGTGGGCTAAGTACTACTTCCCCAGTCTTTCTGCCAACTGCTCCATCAAAAATTCAATCAATACACTCACCTTAGTCGGCAAATATTTTCGCTGTGGATAAACCGCGTAAATGTCATGTTCGGGGAGTGGATGATCTGTGAGCAAGGCTTGTAGGCGGCCAGCTTGTAAGTCGGTGTCGACCATGAAGCGGGGCAGGTTGGCTATGCCTAAACCATCGAGAGTGACTTGGTGGATAGCGTCACTATTTGAGCGCTGTTATAGCAGTCGCCTTACCCTATGTTCAGGATGCTGTGCTGGATATGTGGCGGGAAATCATCTGGCAGTTGCGCTTGTATCCGTTGGATAACCATAGGCGTTTTTTCAACAAACTCCTCAAGAAGCTCGTTCATGGCTTGTTGACTAAAGCCGACTCGATTTGCCGTAGCGAGAAAATGGCGGGGAAAGATTTGTTCTATCTGGTATTTTTTCCCTTTAGTGGCTGTCAGTCCCATGGCCAGTTTCGCATCGCGGATGTTAAGTCCTGTACCACCCAGCACTGGATAAACGGAGATGATGTCGTAGAGTGGGGTAAGCTCGTATTTTCCTTCGGGCCTGATAAATAGCGAAAAGTTTTTAGCGTGGCCGTCTGTCGCCGCCAGTAACCAAAATAACACTTGTGCTTTCATGAAGATGCGCCGATCTCTTTCTGGGGCAAGCGATCCCATCAATACGTACATTATCTCGCTAATGCCTGGTCCGTCTTGGTTCTCGTATTTCCTTGCTGAGGGGATATTGAGGGTTTGGCAAAAATCTTCCTGTGGTAGGCGCATCAGCCAACTATTGTCCGCTGCGTAGCGGCGATCGAAGCGTTCAACAGCGAGCGCTTTGATATTCCCAACCTTAAGGATTTCGCAATCGGGAACTGGTAAACCATATTCTCGAGCAATAGACATGCACAGGTACTCGTTTTCGACACTGTCCGATAGATCTAAGGTGTGGGAATGGGTGACTATCTGGCCGATAGGAAGTTTGATTATGTGACTGGTTGGCGTTGAACCATGGGGTAAACACCACAGACCATCATATTTCAGCAGGGCGGTTTTTTCCTGTGCTCCAGCAACTGAGATCCGAAAATCGTCATATTCTTCGAGCATGCCTAATGGGATCTTGGATTGGTAACCTGCTAAGACCCTTACTAGGGCTGCGTCATCCAGTGGTTCACATTCGATTTTTTAATGTCTTCGGGTTCAATACCTTGTGGTACCAGTTGCAAGGCTCCGACACTGTCTTGGCCGACTTTCGTCAGTAAATCGAAGGGTTGGGTTGAACTAGCTTGATAGCGTGCGAGGATACGCTGGCGAATTTCCGGTGAGTCAGGCAGTAAGTTATCAAAGAAGTTATAAACTTCATTGCCCTGATAATGGCGTTGGCGTAGAGGCATAGACAACGATATGGGGCGATTTCCTGGAATAGCCAGCCAGTCGCTATTGTATTGAAATCGATGGGCGCCTGTCTCTTCTTTAGAGAAAGTACCGACTAGAAAGCCATTCATATAAACGTCAAGTGCTGCCATTACCACTCCTGAGCCCATTGTTTATTGTTAGATGGGCCTGTATCACTGTCACTCGCGTTGCGAGGTTTGAGTTCTATTTCGAGTTCGAGGGCTGATAAGAGTTTGAAAAATGTATCAAGTTTAGTGCTGTCGGGATTCTGTTCGAAGTTGGAAATAGTGCCTTGGCGTAAGCCAATTTTCTCACCAATTTTAGCCTGGGAGAGTCCCTGTGATTGGCGAACATCTTGTATATAAGCGCTAAGCTGTTTGGTTGTGGTGATCTTCATCTTGAATTCCCATTATTTACCAATACGCTTTAAAGTATAAACATAACTTAACACGCTACAGCGTATAGTCAATGTTTAAGACGTTGCAGCGTATAATTTGTTTATATACGTTATAGCGTATAAATAGGGGCTAAAAATGCAAGTGTAGTATTGATTAAAAACATAAATCGGATTGTTCAAATGATTCGCTATCAGCCGCTCGAGAGAGTCAGTCTGATGGTCTCTGGTCTCTGGTCTATTGTTTATTTTTCATAGGGGTGAAAGAGAGTTGTCCTTCCTCATTACTGACAAGTGAAAATTTATCCTAACTTGCTACTCGCCAACTTATCCATCAAAAATTCAATCAATACACTCACCTTAGTCGGCAAATGTTTTCGCTGTGGATAAACCGCATAAATGCCATGTTCGGGGAGGGGATGGTCTGTGAGCAAGGCTTGTAGGCGGCCTGCTTGTAAGTCGGCGTCGACCATGAAACGGGGTAGGTTGGCTATGCCTAGACCATCGAGTGTGGCTTGGTGGATGGCATCACTATTGTTGACTTGATAGTTACCGTTCGGCTGGATGCGAGTGGGGCCCTGCGGGCTTAAGAAGGTCCATTCAACACCATCACGAAAATATGAGTAGAACAAACAGTTATGTTGGCTGAGTTGCTGCGGCGTTTGTGGCGCAGCGTGGCGAGCAAGATACTCGGGTGAGGCGCAAATGACACTTAAACAAGGGGCGATTTTACGGGCAATCAGGCTGGAATCTGGTAGCTCGCCGATACGAATTGCCAGATCGAATCCGCCAGCAATTAAATCGGTTGTCTTATCATCCATCTGCATTTGCAGCTGCATTTGCAGCTGTATTTTCGGGTAACGGCGCAGAAACTCGGGGATTAAAGGGGCGATATGCAAGCGGCCAAATACCATAGGAACTGGGATGCGAAGATTGCCCTGAGGCGCTTGTTGTAGCTCAGAAATGGCGTCTAACCCTTCCTCTGCGAGTCTAACGGCTGGGCGAACATAGTCAAAATAGCTGGCGCCCGCTTCGGTAAGACTTAAGCTGCGAGTGGTACGGTGCAAAAGTTGAATACCCAGACTTTGTTCTAATAGGGTAATGCGTTTACTCACCGCCGATTTACTCAGCCCAAGCTTTTGACTTGCCAGCGAAAAGCTACCGCATTCCACTACAGTGACAAAGATAGGTAGTGCTGAAAAGTGTTCCATGGTGTCCTTAGATTATCGCGTTCCCCTGCCATTATTGTTGATGATACCTCAACAGTCAGTTTTTATTATCGTGGTTATCATCGCCCTTGATGCAAGGTAGACTAATGCACTTGCTGATTGCGGGTGTCGACTGTGAAGCCTAGTTATTTTCGCGCTCATCGCTCATGTTTATCGCTTATCTTGATTACTGCTAGGCAGTTAGCCACAGTGTTGCCGCAATCGCCGATGTACCATTCTCGATGCCACTGAACGGCATGGGATGGGTCTTAGCTATTTTGTCAGAAAGAGAGTTCCTATGTCCTTGCCTTACCAATGGATTTTGTTTGATGCCGATGAAACCCTATTTTATTTCGATGCTTTAAAAGGGCTTAAGTTGATGTTTAGTGAGTTTGGGGTCGATTTTACCCAAGCCGATTTTGACGAGTATCAGTTAGTTAACAAACCACTTTGGGTTGATTATCAAGATGGCAAGATAACTGCCGCCGAGTTGCAAACCATACGTTTCGAACCTTGGGCTGCCAAATTATCTGTCACGGCCATGACGCTCAATAGTGCCTTTTTATCAGCAATGGCCGAAATTTGTTCGCCGCTACCCGGTGCTCGCGAGTTATTAGCCGCGCTCCAAGGCAAAGCCAAATTAGGTATCATCACTAACGGTTTCACTGAGCTACAAACCGTGCGATTAGAGCGTACAGGATTACAGCATCATTTTGATATTTTAGTGATTTCAGAAAAAGTCGGCATAGCCAAACCTGATGTGGACATCTTCGAGCACGCCTTCGAACTCATGGACCATCCTGATCGCGATGCTGTGCTCATGGTCGGCGATAACCCGCATTCAGATATCCAAGGCGGTATCAATGCAGGTATTCATACTTGTTGGTATAACGTCCACGGCCACGATGTACCCGCCGGTATCGCCCCGCACTATCAAGTGAGCTCGCACCAAGAGCTGCAAAAAATCTTATTACCGTAAACGATTGTTCACTGAGCCTAGCTCAGCACTTCGCACTCGATAGGTTTGGCTGAGAGTGAGTGCTTTAACTGATATTCCCTCAGTGCCATAAAATACAAAAAGCCCTTAATGTAAGGGCTTTTTGGTATCTAAAACACGTTAACTATCATCACTCTACGTTTTGGATCTGAATATTTTTATTTTCAATAAAACCATTGTTTAACAATGGCTAGTGTGCTTTATTTCTTGGTAATTCGCATTGATACCCACCGATATACCCACCATATTCTAATGCCTTAACGAGATGATTCTTTGTTTTACTGTTTGCTAGCCGTTTTAGCTGGTCTTGCTCGTTTTCTAAAGCGGGGACCTGAAGTCTGATTTTGCTCAGTGTTTTCTTCCTGTTCTGTAGCCCCTATGGGCCCCTCTAAGGGAAGTTGCTCACCGTTGATTTCAGTAAGGGCTATAGTTGCTTGAATAAGATGGTCATCGGTGAGCTTTGAGCGGTTTTTTTTAGCTTTTTCAATGATAGTAAATAAGATTGATGAATTGTCTTTTACGGCTTGAAGTTTATTCTTTAGCTCAGTCATCTGTTTATTTAAACTGTTGTTATAGTTTTTCTGTAGATGAAGATCACTGATAAGTGACTGATTTGTATATGATTGGTTTTTCTTTATTTCTGCTTTTTTCGCTTTTTCTGTAACTTTAGCTATGAGTTCTTGCTCCTTTAAGCGTAAATCTTGCTCCTTTAAACGTAAAAAATTCTTGTAGTTATCGTCAATAAGCGACTCAAGCATTTGAATGTGATTGCATTTCTTCTCTAGTGCCATGCCTTCAAACTTAGACTTGTGCTCTTTCGAAATACTGACGTTGAGCATAGTTTTATCACTTGTATGTCTTTTCACGTCAGCCTTCCAAGCTTTCTCCATGTTAGAGGCCATCATCTCGAATGTTTTCTTATCGAGTTCCCTGTGAATACAGCTATCAATAAAAATTTTTTTTAAGTCCTTCATCGTCGTCTGTTGAATGATGTAAGGATCTTTTTTCTTCAGGTACTTATAAGCCCAATCCAATTGAGCCCTATTATTTTCAAGGAGAAAAGTTAACTGCCTCGTACCATATGAGTTACTTATATATTTTTCATTATCCATAATCATTTCTACGGTTCACTTGCAGGTTTTTCATTAAATTTTCTAATCCTTTTTTTAGCATTTTTAAACAAAAATTTCAATTTTTTAAAAATTACTAGTAAATTACTAGTAAATTACTAGTGTTACCGGTACTGTTTTACCAGTAGGTGTTTAGAGGATATAAATGATTTTATTTAGTAGGTATTTTAATGATACGGATAATGCATGCACTGAAAGGAAGTAGGGCAAATGTAGTCTTTTTTATTTTGCTCTGGAATCGGCATTTTGGTTACTCTAACCCCATTTCACGAACTGTTGCAGAGATTGCAAAACAATTTAGTGTTTCTAAAACGGTTGTATCAGAGGCTTTAACTTACCTTGTTGAGCGTGGTTTTTTCGAAAAGGAGCGGTCAAGTACGCTGCCCAAAAGAGGTCGGCCAACATATCAATATATTGTTTCTCGGCAACTACAGGACTTATTAAGGTTGATGGGTACATCGAGCCAGTATCAACCGTTAGTCAATGAACTATTAACGCTTGACCAAAAATACGTCTTACATACGAATTTGAAGTTAAATAATCGATTGTTGCTTTGTGTGTTGTTATTGCATGCGGACCCAACAGGAGTTGTGCGTAATTTGGATGTCAAAACGATTACTAATCTTGCTGGGATTAGCCGAGATCAATTTCGAAACCAACTTCAGAAACTGAAGAACTTAGGTTACATACAAGCAATTATTCCAGGAACATCATCGAGGTACTTGTTCACTCACGCCAATAGTGCGTATTTTTTAGACTTTTCACTATTTTCTGCAAAACACACAATTTTAGAAGAGCTAGCACCAGGCTATCAATTACCTTTTTTACAAGAGATTAATGTGGTCTCATTGCTAAATTTTGCTAATCAGTGTCAAGAATGGTTGCTGAAGCACCTTAAGAATCAACAACTCCTAAAACATCTCGAAGATGGCAACATTCCTGAAGAAAAAGTACCTAATGAGTTTTATAAGTTTGCTGGTTTTGTGGGCCATCGACCCGCTTATCAAGGCTGTGTGTATTTTCAAAGTGCGGATATGTCAAGGTTATCCGTTTTGAATGTAATGCAAGGACGGCTGAATTATTACGCATCTTTTTTATTGTCAAATCATTGGTGTGACTTACTGTCTGAACAGGCTCCACCCGCTTATGTAGAGCTAAAAAACATGATTATTAGAGATTTTGATGCGGTTGTAGATGCTTCCGATACGGAGAAATTGAAACTTAAAAAATTAATTTATAATGATGATTTTATGGCATTAATTCCATACCAGTGCAAGGAGGTATTTTATGAAATTATGTATCATTTTAGCATTGAACTAGCGAGGTATTGTATCAGAGAATTGTCTAAACATGAGGAGTTGAAGGATTATCTTGGTTCGCTATATTTTTCGATTTTCCCCTTCAAATTTGTAGGTTTGGGAGCCCAGACATCAGTCAATAAAGTAAAAGTATATCGCCAGAACCGTGGTGGAACTGGTGTAACTGTAGATAGTTAAATGGTTTAACTATCTAGTGACATGAGATCCCATCGCGCTTGTTCGTTCGATCTGCTGATCAATGATTGACGGGGATTTCAGTTATTGCGATTGTCTGTTTGTTAATACTACAACCCTGTAGTCATACCTACTACTCAATAGTATCCACTCGACCAGTATATCTAACACTACCCATGAACATATAGGGTTAGCTGCCATCATAGGCGAGCTAACCTTTGCAAGTAATATCAAGCCCTTTGGGGGCTTTTGAGTTATAAATTACACAAACCCCATACGTTATGTAACTTAACCAATATGGGAACTCAACATGTCAAAACGTCATCCATTCAATACCAACCTTACCGTCATCAGCAATGGCCAATACCAAGGCCTCAATGTTTATCCTAGGCCACTCAGCGCTGAATACTTAAGCGCCATTCTACAGACCTTACAAGCGGCTCTGACTGAGCACCCTCGTACCTTTATGGCGCGGTTTGATTTGCATCTACCACAGCTCAATTTTCGCGACTCACCTGTAGTTTATGATTCAACGGTGATCAGTAAATTCTTTAAATCTCTGAACGCCAAAATCCAGCATGATAGGCTTATCAAGGGCCGTGAGGGCAAGCGAGTGCATCCTTCTACTCAACGCATTATTTGGGCAAAGGAGCGAGCATGTGCCGATACAGACCATTACCATATCGCAATCTTCCTCAATAACGATGCTTATAACCATCTCGGTAATTACAATCGAAGTGGTCAAAACTTGAGTACTAAGATTGTTGAAGCCTGGGCCAGTGCCTTGGGATTAGATGATTACAGCACTCGGCATTTAGTCCATTTCCCTGAGGATACGCCAGTTTACTACCTCAATCGTAATGCTCCGAATTATCCTCAAACCTTTGCGAGTGCTTTCTTCCGCTTGAGCTATTTTGCCAAGCTAGAGACTAAGCATTATGGCGATAGAACACGTTCATTCGGTTGTAGCCGGATTTAAGCGTGGTGACAGAGTGATTAGCGTCTTAAGGTTTGAGCTAAAAAATAAAGGTGCTTACCTGTGAGACTCGATCTTTATAGGTCCTTAAGTATGTCAACGATAGCGGCTTGAGGGCCGCTTCGTTGTTAAAGAGATGACTCCAATACTTATGACCTTAGCCAGTGCCATGCATCGGCTATCAGTTCAGCACCGGCTTTTACGCCATTGATGCCCACTTCTGCTGTCGTTAGCACGGTGTTTAAGCCGGTTTCTACACTGCCGGTGATGAGCTTGATCCCAGCATCGGCTATCTCTCCTTGGCTTAAGCAAGCATAACTTTCACCTAGAGTTTGTGTGGTGCCTTTTAGTAGGCATTCTGCTGGTTTAGCAACAAGATCCCCAGGTGTCCCTAGCAGCGTGTTGACGTTATCGGGTAGCCCTAGGTATTCACCGGTCATCTTAGCGGCGGTAGAGGCTAACACGACGTTTGCGACAGTCCCCGTGGCCAACTTCGACGCAGTGCTTCCCAGTAAGCCTACTCTGGCAGAGCCTTGCAGCGCAATGTGGGTGAGATTACTCACCTGATTGGAGGTGCTGCTCCCTTCTAAGCATTCGTTGACGAACTGCTCACAATTGTTGGTGGCAACGCCGTATGAGGTATAACCCAGTTGACTGCGTGCAAGCTCAATGGCTTGATGAGGAAACAGCGTGGACTTTTTCACTCTGACACTATGGCCACCAGCAAATCGCGGCAGATCTATTTCTTCGATGATGCCCTGCTTAGATAAGTGAATCACATTGCCATGGCCCACATAGAGGCCATGGTGTTCGGTTAAACCAAGAGGATCGATATTGGTGACGAGATGATCGCCAGGTTGTAATACTTGCATGAATGTTTCCTTAGCCAAGGTTCTATCATTGCGACGTGCTATTTCGCCATGCAGACTGAGGTTAGTTGCAGGTGTTCGCGTTGATAGTCCGTTGGCTGTGTGAGGATTTTAAATGAGGCGCTATCCAGTAGTGATAAGCGCGGGTTAGATTTCCAGCTCGACAAAGTCCTTATCGATATCGTCTTGCTCAATACCGATATACCGCAGGGTAGTTTCTTCGGCGCTGTGTCTGAGCATCTTCATTACTCGGCCAATATCTTTGGTTTGTTGATACAGCAGATAGCCTCGGGTCTTGCGCATCGAGTGGGTGCCTAAGGCGATTTTGAGTTCTTCACCAATCATCGCCAGTGCTCGGCAGATATAGCGGCGTGACAAAGGCGCGGGTTTGATGTTTTTAGCCCTTTGATTACGATAGGACTGAAACAGGTAGATATGGTTAGGATGCTCGCGTGCAATTCGTTGTATCCGTTCCAGCGTCTTTTGGTTGAGTTTGATATTGGCAATTTTGCCGGTTTTGGATTCCTTAATGATGAGTCTATCGCCGTGGATATCACTGAACTTAATCGAGAGTAAGTCAGAGATCCTAAGGGCGAGATTAAGGCCGATATTCCACACATCGGCCAGTTGCTGGCTAAACTGTCTTTCCAGTAGGTAGCTGATAAGCTTAACGGTGTCTTGATCTTTAACGGCTTGAACTTCAGGCATGGTCATGTTCCTCTTTTTGGCTATAGCGTGCTTTTGGGCACTTGCGTTGTTGAGAGCCGCATGGGGCAAGGGTTTGAGTGTTCCCGTTTTAGGATTCTGGGAACTTCATTTGGCTAAGAGTGTTAATCCAAACTGACCTTCACCTTGTAAACGCCCATATCGAAATAAGCGGCAAAGTTTTGGGTAAATAAATCGATTAATGCTCTGCATTCCCGCTCGCCAATCCAGCCACTAAACAAGCTATAGACCTGTTTGCTGTTAAAGCAGATATCGATGTCTTTGACGAGCTCGGGGAAGGGATGACCGCGATAGGCAAAATCAGTGACGTACACTAAACGCCAATATTCTTGCTGTTTCTCAAGCCGGACTTCGACGGGATGAAAGCCACCCTCTTCGGCGCTGTAATCTGGATCTCTAAAATTGAGCGTGATCGCATTGGCATCTTTTGGATCGACGTCAGCCAGTTCCTTTTCAATGACTTGGTAAAAACGATTAGGCATTAATGGCAGTTGGTTACGGTTAATGATTAACTTCATGGGATATTCCTTCTTTGATTTACGCGCACACGCAAGAGCCTAGGAGCTAAAACTCCTAGGCTCTTGCTGTGTTTGCTGGTGGGATAAAAATTGCGTGAAACGAGTCTGATGGAGCGTGATGAGGTATTTAGGATGCGCTTTGGTGTTACAAGGTTATCGAAGGGCTGTGTGTTAATGCGGGTAGTGGTTTGTCAGCGGTTTGATAGACAGCAATATACAAATAACCATGGCTGCCTAATGTATCGGCCTCACAGGTAAAGTCATCGTACTCAATGGTGACGCAGTGCTGCTCTCTTGCATCTATCTCACCGGTGACGACTAATCGCTCAAGTTGTTTAACTAATTTTGGGAAAGCGTGATTGAAGCGTTTGCGTACTTCAGGGGAAAACTCACCGACAAAACTTGCTCTGTCATTGAGATAATCCAAATGCATACCACGCAAAATCAGTCTCGCACCAAAGCGGGGAGATACTTTACGGGGCAGACCCCAGGCGTGCTCAATATCGAATAGTTTTAGGGTTGTCATAGGAACCTCTATGGTTGAAAGGGTGAAACTTTGGGAGTGGGTTGTTTGTTAGCTGGCGAGCTAAAACAGCTATAAATACAAGTGGCTAATACAAGTGATTAGTGGACTAGATGACACGTAGGTAACGGTTTGCAAAATTAGGTATGGACGCTCCAATGGGGTTGCTCATTGCTGCCATGGTTAAAGTACACGCCGTTGATCACCCGTTGCCATTCACCCATAGGCACTCCATACGCATCACAGGGGCAAACATAGCGGCAGAAGGCAATCTCCTTAGGCAAGTGCTCAACTACATCACGGTGAAAAACACTCAATACGGTTTTATGCAGCTTTGGATTAGGTGCCACAATCGGCTTGCCAATCACTTGGCCCATGGCATTAAGTGGCCGCACAAACATCGGCAAAATCAGTTCAATCGCCAAACGGTTACGCAGTTCAGGAAAAGCGGCGCAGGCCTCGGCAACACAGGCCTGTGAAAAGCTGTCGGTAAATTCAATCATGTTGGACTCCTTGGGAGGGATGAAAAGCGGCTTGAATGCGGGGCTAGAGTAAGCCTCGCTCAGCAAAGGACACTGGCGTGCGGCCAACCACAATATGGTCAAGCACTCGCACATCAATAAGTCCCAATGCATCGGCTAACCGTTTAGTGATGTTTTTATCTGCAACCGAAGGCTCAGATTCGCCGGATGGATGGTTATGGGCAAAAATCACCGCTGCCGCATTGACGGCCAACACCGCCTTAACCACTTCTCGGGGATAAACACTGGCAGCATCTAAAGTGCCAAAGAATAACTCTTTAAACTCGAGTAATTGATGCTGATTATCGAGCAGCATCACCGCAAACACCTCCCGCTCATATCCTCCAAGTTTGTAAGTTAAAAAATCCTTAGTGGCTTGAGGGTTGGTGTAGGCGTCCTTCTTTACATAGCGTTCAGCAATGATATTGGCGGCAGAGGCAAGAACCTCTTCGGTCGTTTGTGGCCAGTGACTCACGGAGTTGGTAACTGGTTCTATGTGCGTCGTTTTTGTTGACATATCTGACTCCTTGAAAGCGTTAATGGGCTTATGCAAAGGAGTGATATATATCTGAAAGGATTTGGAAATAGAGAAAAAAGTTAAAAATTACTAGAAGGACATATGTGATGAGACAATAACCGAGAAACTCATCATGAAACTAATTCGCCTTACAAAAGTTATGGATTACACAGGACTAGCGCGTTCCACTATCTACAAGTACATCGCAGAAGGAACATTTCCCAGACCTGTGTCACTCGGTAGCCGAGCTGCCGCTTGGGTAGAAAGTGAAGTGCAAGAATGGATTTTAACAAGAATAGAGGAGCGAGATGCCCAAAGTGCAACCGTTTAAGCCCATATCAACATCCGTTTTACTGCACATTAATTAACTTCAGAATATCCCTTACAACCTCCCGCCTTCAAAGGCTAAGAGTGTCCTCCATTACTAGATTGAAATGCTTTTTCTTGGCTGAATCCCTCTATAAGTAAGCCTATGAGCAATAACTAAAAATAACCTAACTAAACTAAGGGAACGACCGAAAAGAAGCTAGGGTAAGGACAAAATTCAGAGCTTACAGAGCTTGCTTAGTTACTATTCCTAGAACACTACCAGCCTAGCAATCACGATGCATTAAGCACTGGAATGGTAAAGATAATTCAAACAGGGCACTCACTGACGTATAGACAAGCGCATCGCCCTCACCGGCATGCGCCTGTCTTGTCGCCCTGATGATCAACACAAGAGGTTGAGACATCCATCCCTTAGTTCTTCATCTTCAAAGCGGTTAACTCCAGCTATGTTTCAAAAGACGAAGAGAACGTATTTACATGGCCAAATTACCTGAAAAGAAAATCTGCAAAGGCTTTGAAGAGACCGAAGGGATACTTCCAGACAGCTTATACACGGCCACTTTTCCACCCAAGGCAGTCTCACTTTGTAGTGGAACTGCAGCATGGATAGAAAGTGCTGTGCAGGAATAGATTTTGGAGAGGATAGGAGTAAGAGATTGTTAACTTAAAGAATTTGAATATGACCTAATAAGTTAAGTCTTAAATGAAATCAGTGATTAGGGATATCGGTTTAGAGATGATTTAGTTGCTAAATATGACGTAGGTGTCACAACAACGTTATGGTGAGTAAGCGCTTATGAATGTAGTATGTGTTTGAAACGGAGAGCATACTAAGGTTTTTTATGGATGATTTTTCACCTTCTGATTTAAAAACAATTCTGCACTCAAAGCGCGCCAATATGTATTACTTGGAATATTGCCGTGTGATGCAAAAAGATGGCCGTGTGCTCTATTTGACCGAAGCTGACAAAGAAAACCTCTACTTCAATATTCCGATTGCCAACACCACAGTACTGATGCTTGGAAACGGTACCTCAATTACTCAAGCCGCGATGCGTATGCTCTCACAGGCAGGCGTATTGGTTGGGTTTTGTGGTGGCGGTGGCACGCCACTGCATATGGCTTGTGAGGTGGAATGGTTTGCGCCACAGAGCGAATATCGCCCGACAGAATACCTACATGGCTGGCTTTCATTCTGGTTTGATGACGACAAACGCTTGGCCGCCGCGAAGCAATTTCAAAACGCGCGGATTGATTACTTGCAGCGCGTTTGGCGATCAGACCGAGAATTGACCATTGAAAAATTTAATCTGCAAGATGAAGTGATAAAGCAATCCCTTGCAACTTTCCACCAGCGTACCGAAGCCGCGAGTAAACAATCCGAGCTGTTGCTCACGGAAGCACAACTCACCAAAGCGCTATACAAGTATGCAGCCAATAGCACAGGCAAAGACGGTTTTACTCGCCAGCATCAGCCAGACAAAAAATGCACCGACAAAGCCAACGATTTTTTAAATCATGGCAACTATTTAGCCTATGGACTCGCCGCAAGCTGCTTGTGGGTGCTTGGCATCCCCCATGGTTTTGCTGTTATGCATGGCAAAACCCGAAGGGGAGCCTTAGTTTTCGATGTGGCAGACTTAATCAAAGATGCCATTGTGCTGCCGTGGGCGTTTGTTTGCGCTAAAGAAAACGCCACCGAACAAGAGTTTCGCCAACAAATACTGCAAGCTTTTATCGAGCACAAAGCACTCGATTTTATGTTCGATACAGTGAAAAGTATCGCTCTGCAAGGCCAGACAGAGTCCGAGAATGGACCTGAGATTAAGCCAGAAAAGCACCTAGAGAGTAAGTCAAAGATCGAGCAAGAGAGTGAGGTGAACCCGCGATGATGGTCACCTTTGTCAGTCAATGCGAGAAAAACGCCCTCCAGAAAACCCGTCGCGTACTCGATGCCTTCGCCAACCGGATTGGCGATAACACCTGGCAAACGCTAATTACCGAAGAGGGCTTGTTAACGGTCAAAAAAATGCTGCGTCAAACCGCCAGCCGCAGCACCGCCGTTAGTTGCCACTGGTTGCGTTCCCGCTCCAGAAGTCAATTGTTGTGGGTGGTGGGTAATAAAAAGAAATTTAATGCACAGGGCATTGTGCCTGTTAATAGTACAGAGAAAGACTTACTCAACAGCGACTATGAAAGTGACTGGAAATATCTATCACTTATCAAAGGTTTGGCTGGGATGGCGGCATTGCTGCACGATTGGGGTAAAGCGTCTTTACTGTTTCAGGAAAAGTTAAACCCTGAAAAGAAAACCAAGCATAAAGGTGACCCGCTGCGCCATGAGTGGGTATCTTGCCTGCTCTTTCACCAATGGATTTCTTGTCAAACTCACGAACGTCTTGATGAGGTTTGGCTAAACTCACTGATAAATCAAGGCATAGATGAAGCTTGCTTTAATGCCAATACATTACCAAGAGAAAAGGCGTTAGCCGAATTACCAACAGCGGCAGCTTTGATCGCTTGGTTGATCGTTTCTCATCATCGATTGCCGTTGCCAAAAGAAGAAGCCCTATGTAACGGCCAGCGAGAAGTGGGTAACACTTCTTTAGAGGAACTGTTGGCTAGAATTACCCCAACATGGGGCTACGAAAACCGCTTTGATGAGTACAACGCGCTGCTACCGAAATGTTTTGAGTTTCCGCTAGGGCTGCTCTCTAATTCTTCGATTTGGCTTGCTGAGCTAAAACGCCGCGCGAAAGACTTATTACATCACCTGCCTTTACTCGAACAGGCAATGAATGATGGTAGTTGGAGAGGGATTCTACACCATGCAAGGTTGTGCCTGATGTTAGGTGACCACTATTACTCTTCACAACCTAATGATCATCAATGGAAAACATCGATAGAGTTGTACGCTAACACCGATCCCGTCACCAAAGTGCGTAAACAAAAGCTGGATGAGCACTTAGTGAATGTTGCTAAAGTCGCGGTGAACACAGTGAAGTTACTGCCGTTTTTTGAAACCGAACCGCTAAAAGCCACCGAGCTCAGCGAACTTGCACCTAAGGCCAACACGCCTAAAGCATTCCGTTGGCAAGACAAAGCAGTACGCAAAATCAATGATTGGCGTGAACACACGGAAGATAAAAGCCAAGGCTATTTTGTGGTGAATATGGCCAGTACAGGCTGCGGCAAAACCATCGCCAACGCCAAAATTATGCAGGCGTTATCTGAAGATGCTGAAAGCCTGCGATTTATCTTGGCGCTTGGCTTGCGCACGCTCACTTTGCAAACCGGTGACGAATACAAAGAACGGCTGAAACTGCAAGATAGCGACTTGGCAGTGCTGATTGGCTCTAAAGCAATTTCAGAGTTACATAAATCGGGCAAGACGGTTGAAAAAGACGACATTGAACCTGAACAAGCTGACGCTGGTTCTGAGTCTTTGGAGAGTCTTCAAGATGAAAACGATGTTCTGGATTGGCAAGGTGTGCTGCCTGAAGAAGAGCTCACGACCGTTTTAACCAAAGAAAAAGATCGAAAACTTCTGTATGCCCCAGTACTGGTATGCACCATCGACCACGTCATGGCCGCAACGGAAACCAAACGCGGTGGCCGTTATATTTTGCCTTGCTTGCGTTTAATGTCATCCGACTTGGTGATTGATGAAATTGACGATTTCACGGGCGATGATCTGATTGCGATTGGCCGATTAGTGCATTTGGCAGGCATGCTGGGGCGCAGAGTGATGATTTCCTCTGCCACCATACCACCGGATTTAGCACTTGGTTTATTCAACGCCTATCGCCAAGGGTGGGCTGTGTTTGCTGCCAGCCGTGATCGAGTAAGCAGTATTAATTGTGTTTATGTCGATGAGTTTAGTACCGACGCGCAGATGGTTGGCTGTAATGATCTGGATTTAGCGACCTATGAGACGTTCCAACAACGCTTTGTTGCTAAACGCGTTGAAAAACTAAAACAGCAAATCACAAGGCGAAAAGCTGATGTAATTCAATGCATTAAGCAGAGTGATCAACCGCTAGATAAACAATATTTCGAGATAGTCAAACAAGCGGTTTTGGCGAAACACCAGCACAACAATACGTTAGAGCCAGAAAGGCAAATACGAGTTTCATTTGGCGTGGTTCGCCTTGCCAACATTCAACCTTGCGTCGAATTAACCCAATATCTTCTTGGCTGTGATTGGCCAGCCGATACTGAAGTGCGCTGCATGGCTTATCACAGCCAGCAAGTGATGTTGCTACGTCATGCGCAAGAAAAGCATTTGGATGAAGTACTCAAACGCAAAGAGAAAGCGGGTGAACTACCGAGTGCTTTTACTCATCCAGTGATTTGTGAACACCTAGCGGCTTGCCAAGCAAAAAACCTGATTTTTATTCTGGTTGCAACCCCAGTTGAAGAAGTGGGGCGTGACCATGACTTTGATTGGGCTGTGATTGAGCCTTCTTCTTTCCGTTCAATTATTCAAATGGCAGGCCGTGTACGCAGGCATCGTGATGGCGAAGTGCTGGAACCGAACATTGGGCTGTTGCAATACAACATTAAGGGCTTTAAAGGGAAAGATGAACGGGTATTTAATCACCCAGGTTACGAAACAGACAGTGCCACTCAGCTCGACACTCATGATTTATCTGAGTTGGTGGATGAAAAGTCACTGTTGCAAGCGGTCAATGCGATTGTCCGTATTCAAAAGCGAGCAGTGCTAGAACCGCGCAACAACTTGGCGGATTTAGAGCACTTTGCTACCGCGAAAACCCTTGGCACCGATCAAATTGGCAAACCACAGCAAGCCAATATCAGCCGTCAGGATAGATACAGCCGTAATCGTCGCAATAGCTCGTCGCAGTCAATATGGAATGAGCATCTGCACGGTCATATTCACGGCTACTGGTGGCTTACCGCACTGCCGCAATATTTCAAACGCTTTCGTAAAAGTGAACCCACAGTGCAAATCTACTTAGTTAAAAAAGAGCGCTGCATTGAGTTTTGTTTGCGTGAAGAACTGGGCGGTTTACATTCGATTGAACGCACCTTGAATATTGAACATCAGCCGCTTGCGCCGGAGCATCAACAGAAGCTTTGGTTACAGCGTGATTACAGCGAGTTAGTCAGTTTCTACAGTCCAAGCGTTGAGCTGGAGTTTGCCACGTCAGTGCGGTATGGCGAAATCAGTTTTATCTACCGTGAAGGTAATCAGCAATATAGCTACAACGACCAACTAGGGTTGGTTAAGGTCAAATAATGGAAAATGAAAAGTGTGAAATAAAACAAAATCTAGACAGGCTGATAAAAAATAGGTCGGATCTAGTATTTAAAAAAAATGACAAGAACGGTAAAGCAAAACCTGACTATTTTAAGGTTTTGGATACGGTTTTGCGACATAGCTCAAAGAGTTATTTACCCAAGTCAATTTCTGAGTGTGATGCCTGTTTGTTGATGATTAGTTCTATTAATGAAGGCACTACTACATTTAAATATGAGAATACTTTTAAGTTTATGTGTGAGCATTCTCATCCAAGATTGACTGATTTGTGGACTTTACTTGATATTTCTAGCGATGAATCAGGGGTTTTAGTTGAACTTGCAAAAGGTTTTTGCGTTGAAAGATTAGAAGCATATTTCTTGTTTAAGGATGGGATGGCTCATGATGAAATTGCTAATTTTGAAGCCGATGCTGTAGCAGGATTAATCGAAAAAGTTGCACAAGACAGCAAGTATGGCACTGTGGTTAGTCACCCTTCTAAAATGAGTCATCCTGCTTGTAAGTACCCGCGAGTGTATTCTACTGATTTTAAAAAATCTCAAGATGGTTATCTTCGAAGTGGTAATGCGGAGACATTTTTTGATTTACATATCAATGCTACTCAATTGAAGGTCTACAAATTCCTGTCTTTGAAAATAAACGACGTTTATATTTTAGAACACTTAAAAAATTCTAATGTCGCATTGCTTGCCGAAACATTCGGACTTAGTGGAGCGTTTTTTGAGAATATTGTGAACATGTTTACTGATTGCATTTATTCGCAATCTGTTGACACTGATAGGTTTGTAAAACAAGTTTATTTTCCTATTGGTCTTGAGCAGTACCATCAACTTTCTCTGTTAACACCAGTTGGTTTGGTCTTCAATATGAAAGCCAAAATTGATTGGATTACCAGTCGTTCACCTCAAGCTTACTCTGGGAAGAAAGCTAGAAAGAACAATGATTATCATGAACTGGGTTACAAAACGTTATCGGATCTTACGGTAACAAAGCATGGTGGTGATCATCCTAAAAATATTTCTGGTTTAAATAATAAATACCAGACTTACTATTTGTTATCGTCCATTCCACCGGAGTTAAAGCCTCGTGATATCCATCTGCCGAGAACGGATTTTTTCAAAGAGAGTTTTACCGCTTGGCAAGCCAAAGAGGTGCTTGAAGCGCTACATCGACTCTTTCTCACTGACTACAACAACATCAATATCCGTGATGGACGCGACTACCGCATTCAGCAATACGTTGATTTGGTGATTGAAAAAATGTGGCATGTACGTCTGTTTATTGAAGAGTATTCCGGTGAATTATCGAGTGCATTGCCGTTGGAGCAAAAAATCTGGCTCTATCCTGAGTTTGCAGAGCAGCGTCAACAGGAAGATGAGTGGCTCGATAAAATCATTCGCCACATTGCCCGTGGCTTAATCAACCACTACACCCGCAGCAAAGTGATCGCTAATGCCGTTACATTGGCTGACCAAGAGCTGCTGGCGATTGAAAAAGTGGTTGCCAGCAATAAGGAGAACTTGCGATGAATGTATTGATTCTTCCGCATCTAAAAATTCACAACGCCAATGCACTTTCAAGCCCGTTTACCATTGGCTTTCCGGCCATGACGGCATGGTTAGGCTTTGTACACGCCTTAGAGCGTAAACTAAACCAGGCTGGGTTATCCGATCTCATACTGCATAGTGCTGCGGTGGTGAGCCACCGTTGTGATGTACAAACTCATAAAGGTGAAGGTGACTATGTCTATTCGATTATCGGTACCGGAAACCCTTTAGAGCCCAAGGCGGAGAAAGATAAACCTGATGGTAATGCTGTAAGACCATCATTTATCGAGGAAGCACGCTGCCACTTGGATATATCCCTCGTCATTGAGTGGAGTGGCGATCAGGAGCAAGTTCAGCAGCCAGAGTTTACCCAGCAGTTGCAAGCCGTGATCGCGACGATGAAAGTCGCAGGAGGCGACATTCTTGCCATTGGGAAGCCCTCAATCAAATCAGTGATTACGGAAGAGGATACTGCCCAAGTCCTACGCCAATTAATGCCAGGTTATGTGCTGATCGAACGCCGCGATTTAATGATTGAAGCCATGCAGCAAGGCGATGACGCCTTAGATGCGCTGCTCGGCTACCTTTCCGTACATCACCAATGTGAACAGTTTGAAGACCAAAGTGTTGTTTGGCGTAGCCAGCGCAAGACGAGTGGCTGGATTGTGCCGATTGCCACCGGTTTTCAGGGCATTTCACCATTAGGTGAGGCAAAAAATCAGCGAGATCCATCAGTGCCGCATCGCTTTGCCGAAAGTGTGGTCACACTGGGTGAATTTGTAATGGCGCACAAAATCAAACACCTCGATGACATCCTTTGGCAATACCACCCCGATTTAGAAAACGATCTTTACCTTTGTCAGCAAGTTAACGCTATTAACGAACATCAATAAGGAACAACCTCATGGCTAAAAATAACGACACCGCCTCAGTACTCGCATTTGAAAAAAAATTAGTGCCATCCGATGGTTACCTCTTTGGATGCCAGTGGGAAACAAAAGAGCAAGCAACCCCATTAGCCCTACAAGAGAAATCGGTACGTGGCACGATTTCTAATCGATTCAATAAGAAAGACGCAGGTGATTTCACAAAAGATCCGGCTAAACTGGATGCAAAAGTTGAAAGTCCAAACTTACAGCGAGTGGATGCCTGTGCTTTGGGGCAGGAACAAGATTCTTTGAAGCTACATTTCACGCTCAAAGTATTAGGGGGGATTGCCCAACCGTCGGCGTGTAACAATGCGTTGTTCAAACAGAGCTACAGTGCTGCGGTTTCGCAGTACATTGCCAAATATGGCTGTTTTGAATTGGCGAAACGCTATGCCACCAACCTTGCTAATGCCCGTTTTCTATGGCGCAACCGCGTTGGCGCAGAAGAGATTGAAGTGCAAGTCAGGGCATTAAACAAAGGGGCAGAGCAGGCGTGGACCTTTAATGCCAAACAATTCAGTACTCGACACTTTGATCATAATGATTCACACATCAATAGTTTGGCCGACAGAATTGCTCAGGTGCTGGCCAGCGAAACAGATCATTTGATGCTGCAAATTGACTGTTACGCCAAAGTCGGTAAAGCCCAAGAAGTTTACCCCAGTGAAGAGTTAGTGCTCGATAAAGGCAACAGCAAAACCAAGAAAAGTAAAATTCTGTATGCAGTTAATGAGCATGCTGCGATGCACTCTCAAAAAATTGGTAACGCACTGCGCTCAATTGATACTTGGTACCCAGATTATGCATCTGAGGAGCAAAGTGCAGGAGCCATTGCGATTGAACCCTATGGCGCAGTCACAAACTTAGGTAAAGCGTTTCGTACCCCTAAAGACAAGCAAGATTTTTACACCTTCTTCGATAAATGGGCGCGTGGTGAAAGCTTGCCCCGCGAAGAAGATGAGCATTACGTCATGGCGGTATTGGTGCGTGGTGGTGTATTTGGCGAAAGTGACAAATAGGTGGCAGTGATGAACTACTACCAAGAGATCACTTTATTGCCAGATGCCGACATTGCCTTGGGCTTTCTTTGGCAAAACGTCTTTCAACAAGTGCACATTGCCTTGGTGGAGCACAAAGTGGGTAGCAATCAATCGCTCGTTGCGGTGGGTTTCCCTGATTATCGTCAAGCGAAATTTCCGCTGGGCAGTAAGTTGCGTGTCTTTGCTAAAGAGCAAGCAACACTGGAAAAGCTGGCAATTCATCAGTGGTTAACTCGATATGAAGACTATGTGCACATCAAAGGGATCAAACCCGTACCAAGCGATGTAACTTACGTAAGCTTTGTACGCAAGCAGGTGAAATCGCCTGAACGTATAGAGCGGGATATGCAGCAAAAAGCCGCACTATGGGCAGAAAAATCCGGTAAACCGCTAGTGGAATGCTTAGCGGATTTACAACAAAGCAAGCCGACAGCATTGTGCTCTTTGCCCTTTATTTACTTGCATAGCCAGCAAACGAAGCAACGATCCCCAGATAAAAGCAGCAAGTTCCCGCTGTTTATTCAGATGCAGCAACAAAGTACATCACAAAATGGGGGCTTCGATTGTTATGGTTTGAGTGCCAAAGTGAATGGACAGTCAGTATTGGGTACCGTACCGCACTTTTAAATTGAACGAAAAAGGGTAAGTTTTACCCTTTATTTTTGCTCTTTAAAAATATGGTTTAAATACAATTAGTTGCAATAGGTGGTTTTAAATAAGGTTAAAAAGTGATTTTTATCCTAACTGCCTGTTGTAACTTATTTTTATTGATTTATTCTATTGTTCACTGCCGTACAGGCAGCTTAGAAAACCATTTAAACCCTGAGGCAGATTCGCCTCTAGTTCACTGCCGTACAGGCAGCTTAGAAAATTAAGGGATGACGAAGTGGCCTTACCGTTTTGTTCACTGCCGTACAGGCAGCTTAGAAAACGTGGCGATGAACACACACGACGAAATAAGAGTTCACTGCCGTACAGGCAGCTTAGAAATCCCGTGGGGCGTGTGCCGAATAATGTGATGGGTTCACTGCCGTACAGGCAGCTTAGAAAGCCAAGCAATACAGTAATGAAATCTCCTGTACGTTCACTGCCGTACAGGCAGCTTAGAAAATTACACACTCACCGTTGTCGTTTCGCCTGTTGTTCACTGCCGTACAGGCAGCTTAGAAAGAATGACACACTCATTGTCATATCTTCGTTATGTTCACTGCCGTACAGGCAGCTTAGAAATCATAACGGTAATCAATTCTTTGGCGGGAATTGTTCACTGCCGTACAGGCAGCTTAGAAAATCATCCAAGTCTGCTTTCACCACCCCACCCCGTTCACTGCCGTACAGGCAGCTTAGAAAAATGACCGTTTTGACTCAGTTGCTGATGCATTGTTCACTGCCGTACAGGCAGCTTAGAAAAAACGCCTTACAAATGGCGTTGGTGACAATGGGTTCACTGCCGTACAGGCAGCTTAGAAACGGTGGGACTCTCACATCAACACCGGCCAAACGTTCACTGCCGTACAGGCAGCTTAGAAAAATTCGAACTGTAGATTTATTCATGCCAACGAGTTCACTGCCGTACAGGCAGCTTAGAAAATACACATTAATATAATCCTGGTTCAAAGCTTGTTCACTGCCGTACAGGCAGCTTAGAAACAGCGGGGAACCGATGCGCGTTAAACACATCTGTTCACTGCCGTACAGGCAGCTTAGAAAGTCGTGGGTAACTTTGGCGAGTTGTACTGGCCGTTCACTGCCGTACAGGCAGCTTAGAAAGATAAAGTGGAGCACCTCAGAAACTGGCTGTCGTTCACTGCCGTACAGGCAGCTTAGAAAGTACAACCCGCCGCTTTAAGCGCTTCAAGTTGGTTCACTGCCGTACAGGCAGCTTAGAAAACGACTACACCCCTCCCGCAGAACTGGCTGGTGTTCACTGCCGTACAGGCAGCTTAGAAAAAATAAGAAAGTGATACTCGCAGTGCCTTAGAGTTCACTGCCGTACAGGCAGCTTAGAAATTTATGTGGTGGTGGGGTTTCGTTATCAAAACGTTCACTGCCGTACAGGCAGCTTAGAAATTGGCGGTATTATCGGTGATCTGTTGCAAAACGTTCACTGCCGTACAGGCAGCTTAGAAAAGCGTCAAATATCCCTTTCCCATCTGGAATACGTTCACTGCCGTACAGGCAGCTTAGAAAGTTCGGCGCTGACGAGTCTGTGAAATCGATAGGTTCACTGCCGTACAGGCAGCTTAGAAAATAATCAGAAAAGTGATATAAAATAGAGGTAAGTTCACTGCCGTACAGGCAGCTTAGAAAATTGCGAAGAAATTTACGGCTACCAAATTGCAGTTCACTGCCGTACAGGCAGCTTAGAAAAGATACACCACGGTACCCAAATTCCAAAGCTCGTTCACTGCCGTACAGGCAGCTTAGAAATTGTGCGCGCACACATACAAACCGACCTTCATGTTCACTGCCGTACAGGCAGCTTAGAAAAAACTTAGCCGTGGCCGCGACGTCACTATCGTGTTCACTGCCGTACAGGCAGCTTAGAAACAGTTAAATCAGTGCGCAGATATAACGACCAGGTTCACTGCCGTACAGGCAGCTTAGAAAAATTGATAACGTAGATATTAATGAGTTGTGCGGTTCACTGCCGTACAGGCAGCTTAGAAAAATAGTGTCAATGGTGAAACCATGAGTGCGCTGTTCACTGCCGTACAGGCAGCTTAGAAACTGATACGGGTGAATTTTTACTCCATGAAACAGTTCACTGCCGTACAGGCAGCTTAGAAACCATTAGCAGTGTCATTTCAAAAATCTGAAAGGTTCACTGCCGTACAGGCAGCTTAGAAACTTTAAACTTCGCTCATGCCACTTGGCATAAAGTTCACTGCCGTACAGGCAGCTTAGAAAACCACCGTAAACGCGATGATGAAAAGTAAAACGTTCACTGCCGTACAGGCAGCTTAGAAAGTCTTGGTGTACTTTGGGTCAATGCTGGAGTTGTTCACTGCCGTACAGGCAGCTTAGAAAAACTTGGAGCACAAACAAGTAGAGACCTGCCAGTTCACTGCCGTACAGGCAGCTTAGAAATTCCATGAGGGACTGCCCGCTAGATATACACCGTTCACTGCCGTACAGGCAGCTTAGAAAAATCCCAATGTAGGCTAATTTTTCTATCTCCAGTTCACTGCCGTACAGGCAGCTTAGAAAGTGATCCGCTCAATCGCGTAACCCTGCTAACAGTTCACTGCCGTACAGGCAGCTTAGAAATTTTACTGAGACTTCTCTCGAGAACCGTTCCCGTTCACTGCCGTACAGGCAGCTTAGAAATACAAGACGGAAAACGCTGAAATTGTTGTTGGGTTCACTGCCGTACAGGCAGCTTAGAAATGACTTGCGGCCTGTTTTAATACCATTGGAGCGTTCACTGCCGTACAGGCAGCTTAGAAAACTGAGTTGGCAATGGCGTTAGTTAAAGCGCTGTTCACTGCCGTACAGGCAGCTTAGAAAGCCGTAGTGCTTGCAGATATTGGCGGCAGCAAGTTCACTGCCGTACAGGCAGCTTAGAAATGCAATTTACCGACTCCCACGGCGCCATGCTGGTTCACTGCCGTACAGGCAGCTTAGAAAGCGTTCGCCCATGTGGCTAATGTGGCCCAGTCGTTCACTGCCGTACAGGCAGCTTAGAAAGCAGAGCTAAAAAAGCCGTCGGGGGTGCCCGCGTTCACTGCCGTACAGGCAGCTTAGAAAGTGCGCGGTATTAAGCACAATCGGGTTACCGGGTTCACTGCCGTACAGGCAGCTTAGAAATTTAGAGCTACGCCTCGGTTTTCTCCGATAATGTTCACTGCCGTACAGGCAGCTTAGAAAAACCGCAGCAGCGCCAAATTCACCATTGAAAAGTTCACTGCCGTACAGGCAGCTTAGAAAGATATGACACTTTGACTTTTCGATACCGAGCTGTTCACTGCCGTACAGGCAGCTTAGAAAGTCGACAAGGTGCGCCCGTAGCGCATCCTTTTGTTCACTGCCGTACAGGCAGCTTAGAAAAACGCACAGAAGAAGCTGCCTGTTGATACTAAGTTCACTGCCGTACAGGCAGCTTAGAAAATGCCGTCATATCCCGCACCGTGCCGATACGGGTTCACTGCCGTACAGGCAGCTTAGAAACTGCTAACAGTCAGCGAGGCACCATGCTTAAAGTTCACTGCCGTACAGGCAGCTTAGAAAAGCAAGTAGGCGACCACTGGTTGCAAGTAAGGGTTCACTGCCGTACAGGCAGCTTAGAAAAGGATAAACACCTGCCTGCTCTATAAGAGCGTGTTCACTGCCGTACAGGCAGCTTAGAAAGATATCGTCACGCTCGCTTACAACCTCGTAACGTTCACTGCCGTACAGGCAGCTTAGAAAATTGATGCAGAAAACCGCCGTATCGCCGATGTGTTCACTGCCGTACAGGCAGCTTAGAAACGACAGCGCATCTTCAAGTGATTGAGGCGTGTGTTCACTGCCGTACAGGCAGCTTAGAAAATTCCCCGAAGATTATTCAGATCGCCCCGTAAGTTCACTGCCGTACAGGCAGCTTAGAAAATAGTGAAAACCGCAACGCGTTTACCGATCATGTTCACTGCCGTACAGGCAGCTTAGAAATCTAGAACCAAACGGAGTGCCTGTAACTATAAGTTCACTGCCGTACAGGCAGCTTAGAAAATCGTTTCCGAGTTCAACCAACCTACGGCCAAGTTCACTGCCGTACAGGCAGCTTAGAAAAATTCCAAAACATTCCAGTGATATCCTGCGAGGTTCACTGCCGTACAGGCAGCTTAGAAATAAGGCCACCTCGTTTTCAACAGATGGCAGTCGTTTACTGCCGTACAGGCAGCTTAGAAAGGCATGGATTCATTACTTTGAAGATGGTGATGGTTCACTGCCGTACAGGCAGCTTAGAAATATACACTCAATACCGTTGACCACGAGGTAGAGTTCACTGCCGTACAGGCAGCTTAGAAATTTGAGTGGGTTGAAAGCTCTTCTTATTGCTTGTTCACTGCCGTACAGGCAGCTTAGAAATTTGTTTGTGTGATATTAATTTAATATCAATCGTTCACTGCCGTACAGGCAGCTTAGAAAATTACCGGGAATTTAAACTCCTTTGCCATTTCGTTCACTGCCGTACAGGCAGCTTAGAAAATGCGAACTGTATACCATCCCGGAGTAAGATTGTTCACTGCCGTACAGGCAGCTTAGAAAACATAGTGACGGAGCTCATTAATCAAAATGTAGTTCACTGCCGTACAGGCAGCTTAGAAAATCAGCGGTTTTTGTTAGCTCTGCTCGCTGGTGTTCACTGCCGTACAGGCAGCTTAGAAAAGTGTCGCATATCGTGAATGAATGCCACTGCTGTTCACTGCCGTACAGGCAGCTTAGAAATATGGTAAACATAATTGGATTAAAGTTGCTATGTTCACTGCCGTACAGGCAGCTTAGAAACACTTTAACGCCTGGAAAGCGATTGTTCATTTGTTCACTGCCGTACAGGCAGCTTAGAAAGTGTACCGCGTTGCTCAAGGTAAAATGGACAGGTTCACTGCCGTACAGGCAGCTTAGAAAACATGTAAAAGCTCGGGTGAGCGTTCCCATATGTTCACTGCCGTACAGGCAGCTTAGAAATCAATACTTTTAGCCTTACTCACTGGCTGTGCGTTCACTGCCGTACAGGCAGCTTAGAAAAACCACACGCGATACATTGTCGGTATCAATCTGTTCACTGCCGTACAGGCAGCTTAGAAAAAAAAGAAGCGGGTAACAACAAAGCCCAAGACGTTCACTGCCGTACAGGCAGCTTAGAAACGCTACGGGCGCAATGTCACCTTCAATGACGTGTTCACTGCCGTACAGGCAGCTTAGAAAGTATTGTAACCTTGCAAGAAATACTCGACAGCGTTCACTGCCGTACAGGCAGCTTAGAAACTATCTTTCCAGAGTCAAGATGTTTGATCGCCGTTCACTGCCGTACAGGCAGCTTAGAAAGATATGGTCACTTCCATCAGCTTCTGAGGCTTGTTCACTGCCGTACAGGCAGCTTAGAAAACGCCAGAAAGCTAAGGCTGGGAAGGGCTCCCGTTCACTGCCGTACAGGCAGCTTAGAAAACGCCAGAAAGCTAAGGCTGGGAAGGGCTCCCGTTCACTGCCGTACAGGCAGCTTAGAAATTGGACAAAGAAAAAAATTGCACTGAATATGAGTTCACTGCCGTACAGGCAGCTTAGAAATGTTCGACCGTTCGCCAGGTAATCAGTTCGGTGTTCACTGCCGTACAGGCAGCTTAGAAACATGTAGCACTGAGCGATATGTAATATGCAGCGTTCACTGCCGTACAGGCAGCTTAGAAAGATTGAAGTCGCGCGCGATTCGAATGAAAAATGTTCACTGCCGTACAGGCAGCTTAGAAAACTGAATGATTCATTAATACTCCGCCTTTAGCGTTCACTGCCGTACAGGCAGCTTAGAAAACAACCCTGCAATCCACTCCACACCTTTAGGTGTTCACTGCCGTACAGGCAGCTTAGAAAGATGGGTCAGATACAAATCAGCGATAATGGAGGTTCACTGCCGTACAGGCAGCTTAGAAATATCCAAAGCTGCGCACAATTAGGATTATTTAGTTCACTGCCGTACAGGCAGCTTAGAAATATTGTTGGGTTGCCTACAGGATGGTATTCACGTTCACTGCCGTACAGGCAGCTTAGAAAATACCGCCTGAGTCATCCGTAAAGCCGGGCATGTTCACTGCCGTACAGGCAGCTTAGAAAATTCACTACAGACCAAGATACTTTAGAGACTGGTTCACTGCCGTACAGGCAGCTTAGAAAAGACGCTAACACCGTGGCATGGCACCACATTGGTTCACTGCCGTACAGGCAGCTTAGAAAGGGTTAGATTCGGATGAACAGCCCAGAAACGGGTTCACTGCCGTACAGGCAGCTTAGAAATTGGCCGAGCTTGAGCTATCAACAATAATTAAGTTCACTGCCGTACAGGCAGCTTAGAAATATTTCAAATCGAACCAATTACCCACGATTCAGTTCACTGCCGTACAGGCAGCTTAGAAAATGCGCTTGTGTGGGCAATCGGTGAATATGATGTTCACTGCCGTACAGGCAGCTTAGAAAAATCAAAACCAGCAAGACAACTAACCACAAGAGTTCACTGCCGTACAGGCAGCTTAGAAAGGTTGCACTTTTTGACATCAATATACACGTGCGTTCACTGCCGTACAGGCAGCTTAGAAAAATCATGCCACGGTTGCCGCCGCATTTAACGCGTTCACTGCCGTACAGGCAGCTTAGAAAGAACATTCTCATTAGTGATTCCTTCACGACGGGTTCACTGCCGTACAGGCAGCTTAGAAAGAACCAATACTTCCGCCACCACCACCGAAAGAGTTCACTGCCGTACAGGCAGCTTAGAAAATCTGGTGGTGTTGTAAACGGTCGTTGTCATTTGTTCACTGCCGTACAGGCAGCTTAGAAATGTACTGTGCCATGACGGTACACATCGTGGGTGTTCACTGCCGTACAGGCAGCTTAGAAATAGTAATGAGCACGAACAACATGCCAGAATTTGTTCACTGCCGTACAGGCAGCTTAGAAAAACGGGCCATGTTCTCAAACAGGGTATTACCGGTTCACTGCCGTACAGGCAGCTTAGAAATCAAAAAATCCATGTCATTGATGGCCGTACAGGTTCACTGCCGTACAGGCAGCTTAGAAAAGTGCATCAATCTCTTTATCTGCAATGGTCTTGTTCACTGCCGTACAGGCAGCTTAGAAATTTATCAATCAAGCGTTGGAGCAAGCCGATGAGTTCACTGCCGTACAGGCAGCTTAGAAAGTTCTGCAGAAGGGTCAACATCGACGGTAATCGTTCACTGCCGTACAGGCAGCTTAGAAAGGCTTGGCGTAGATGTTTGCATCAATGCCAAGGTTCACTGCCGTACAGGCAGCTTAGAAATGTGATGAAACGAGCAAGCCAGTTGATTTAAGTGTTCACTGCCGTACAGGCAGCTTAGAAAAATAAGTTGCCTCAATGGGTAAAAACCTTATTGTTCACTGCCGTACAGGCAGCTTAGAAAAATACTGGGGGCGGCGGCTCAGACGCTGTTCAGTTCACTGCCGTACAGGCAGCTTAGAAAGATTGCCAAAATCAGCCAAGGATTAAGCGGTCGTTCACTGCCGTACAGGCAGCTTAGAAAATTTCGTCAAAAAGTTGTTGCATCACATCACGGTTCACTGCCGTACAGGCAGCTTAGAAAATAAACTCGCCAGTATTACCGACCTTAGACCAGTTCACTGCCGTACAGGCAGCTTAGAAAAGCACCCCCCGCATGTTGATACGTTGGTCTTCGTTCACTGCCGTACAGGCAGCTTAGAAATGCGAGGGCTATTTATTGCGAAACCCGACCACGTTCACTGCCGTACAGGCAGCTTAGAAAAATCGCGCGAGGCGGGAAAAATTGCTGACATTGTTCACTGCCGTACAGGCAGCTTAGAAATGTGTAAATGCTAATAAATTAATCGATAAAATGTTCACTGCCGTACAGGCAGCTTAGAAATGTCATCACATAACCAACCAATCCCCGCCTATGTTCACTGCCGTACAGGCAGCTTAGAAAACTCGCTGAGAGTTTCCATGAATCTAAATATTGTTCACTGCCGTACAGGCAGCTTAGAAAAAACATGCATCCATTCTCAAACTTTAATGTCTGTTCACTGCCGTACAGGCAGCTTAGAAAGTTTGCAGCTCATGCCATACCAAAGTTATTTGGTTCACTGCCGTACAGGCAGCTTAGAAAGACACCACAACACAGATTTAGATAATTTGTGTGTTCACTGCCGTACAGGCAGCTTAGAAAAAAGTCACAGGCCCGTAGCTCGCGCCACTCGAGTTCACTGCCGTACAGGCAGCTTAGAAAAATCAACATGCCAGGCGTTGCGGGTGGCAAATGTTCACTGCCGTACAGGCAGCTTAGAAAAATATCGTGATCGTCAATTCGGGGAGGTTTGAGTTCACTGCCGTACAGGCAGCTTAGAAAACGATGGTAACTAGCGGTGATGATGACTTGGTGTTCACTGCCGTACAGGCAGCTTAGAAATTTATTTGTTAACTTCAATATAGCGCTATAGTGTTCACTGCCGTACAGGCAGCTTAGAAAGCTCGAAGTGGATTTTTTTAAGATGCATTAATGTTCACTGCCGTACAGGCAGCTTAGAAATCAGCGAAGGCGAGTATTTGAAAATCGATCAAGTTCACTGCCGTACAGGCAGCTTAGAAACATTTACTCGGGTTATACCAAGAAATCTCCCCGTTCACTGCCGTACAGGCAGCTTAGAAAATTCACCCTAAAAATTGAAATAGCCTGATCTGGTTCACTGCCGTACAGGCAGCTTAGAAATCTGGAGCGGTATTGACTTGTTTCTTTAATATGTTCACTGCCGTACAGGCAGCTTAGAAAGTAATGCAGGAGTTCAGCACCTGTCATCACATGTTCACTGCCGTACAGGCAGCTTAGAAAAATAGGGGTAACTATAGTTTCCCCTGTGGATTGTTCACTGCCGTACAGGCAGCTTAGAAAACTTTAAAGCCTCTTGCGATGCCCAGTAGATTGTTCACTGCCGTACAGGCAGCTTAGAAAGTCAACTGGTGAGCTGCGAAATGCAATCTTAAGTTCACTGCCGTACAGGCAGCTTAGAAATACAAGAGCACGGCATCCACCCAAGCGAAACCGTTCACTGCCGTACAGGCAGCTTAGAAAATTTAGAACCAAATTCCAAACGGGAGTCATTAGTTCACTGCCGTACAGGCAGCTTAGAAAAGTGCAAGCCACGGCAAGTAAGCCGGTTGCACGTTCACTGCCGTACAGGCAGCTTAGAAAATCAATTGACAGCAAAATATGAGTTTATTTACGTTCACTGCCGTACAGGCAGCTTAGAAATAAATGAATCCATGCATTAGCTTATGTTGTTGGTTCACTGCCGTACAGGCAGCTTAGAAATTCACCAGCCGCATGTCCGCCGACAATTACCGGTTCACTGCCGTACAGGCAGCTTAGAAAAATTAACGCTGGTGTTTGTTTGGGTATCTAGAGTTCACTGCCGTACAGGCAGCTTAGAAACAAAGGGATGGAACACCAAAAACATGGATCCTGTTCACTGCCGTACAGGCAGCTTAGAAAGTTGGGTGCGGAATAGGTATTCATCAATGCTGGTTCACTGCCGTACAGGCAGCTTAGAAACGTTAACACTTGGTAGCATGTGCCTGTTTCCCGTTCACTGCCGTACAGGCAGCTTAGAAAGCAGTTAGAGCCGCAGGCGGCGGGGAAAAATCGTTCACTGCCGTACAGGCAGCTTAGAAATTGGCCCATCGTGGCAATGATAACCTGCCCTTGTTCACTGCCGTACAGGCAGCTTAGAAAAGTAGACGCCACATAGCGATCAACAAATTCAAGTTCACTGCCGTACAGGCAGCTTAGAAATGTTATTTCTTATAAAGATTTCGAAATGACAGGTTCACTGCCGTACAGGCAGCTTAGAAAACGCATCCACAAACCTTTGGCGTCCTCTTTCAGTTCACTGCCGTACAGGCAGCTTAGAAAAGAACGTCAGGCGAAAACGAAGATGATAATCCGTTCACTGCCGTACAGGCAGCTTAGAAAGCTATTCAAAATCAATTGCTGATATCCGCGCCGTTCACTGCCGTACAAGCAGCTTAGAAAAGCTAACTGCAAAAGGTATCACTGTTAACGCAGTTCACTGCCGTACAGGCAGCTTAGAAAGATAAGATTGCCGCCAATGCCGTTACCGCTAAGTTCACTGCCGTACAGGCAGCTTAGAAATTACTTGTATCGCGCAGTTTGCCGCCGCAAAAGTTCACTGCCGTACAGGCAGCTTAGAAATGCTAAACGCTGTTTACCAAGTTCAAAGTTGGGTTCACTGCCGTACAGGCAGCTTAGAAATAACATAATCAGCTACACTAGGAGATGAGTTTGTTCACTGCCGTACAGGCAGCTTAGAAAAACAGTAACACCGGTATAAATTTTAGTCAGACGTTCACTGCCGTACAGGCAGCTTAGAAATATAGGCCAACGTGTACACAGCCAAATTGTGCGTTCACTGCCGTACAGGCAGCTTAGAAATTGCATACCAGTTGACAGACGTGCACCAGTTGGTTCACTGCCGTACAGGCAGCTTGGAAAATAATCAGTTTATTACCTGCAACTACGTTAAGGTTCACCGTCTCACAGGCGGCTTAGAAAGCTAGCCAAGTTTGGCTGCAGTTAAAAGCACAAGTTTGATTTGTTGTTCGTTGAAGCGACCCAATAACATTAAGCCTCTTGATTGAGGCTTTTTTATGCGTTTTTCAGGATAGGGTTCTTTTAACTCTTTAAGATTGCCAGTACTGAGGTGCTAAAGTTACCGCCTAATTAGTTAGGTGGCATAAGGGGTTAGCACCTCCTGTATCATATTAAGGCTAACTCAGTAGGTAACTGTCCAACTCCCATTATTGGTTACTACGTCAACTTGCGTTAGATCACACGAGCCTCCATAAGAGACAGAAATAGATTGACCAAATTTAAGCTGTTTGGGAAAGCCTTTTTTCTCGAAAAGGCTTTCACAGTTGCCTCTGTTTACAATGATGTCGTTTACTATGACATCATCTTCAATAGCCTTGACCTTCACTTCGATTGATTTCATATACAAACCCGCTCTGTCGTAGACTTCAATTTCAACATTCGATTTTGAATCACTGCAAGCACTAGTCATTCCAAGCAGTGCAAAAGCAATAAGCAATTTATTCATCTTAAATACACCTTAATTTTGTGATAAACAGCAACGATGATGGGCATTAAATGGAATATTTATATTGTTTATCATGCTGTAAATTGGCATTCGCATTTTTAGCTCTAATCGTCGCTATGGACGGTATTGCACTGTGTTACTAGCTGATTGGTAATCAGTAGATTGAGGCCCCTATCCATACAAGGGGCACAATTGAATGTTTAAATTGCGCTATTAGCTGCATTTTTAGTTTTAACAAAAACAGTGATGGAATACCCAATCCCATACATGGCGGCAAATATCCCCCATCCAGCTGAAGCTTCTAGATCGATGTCTGCAAATGCAGAAGCAAGGATTAAACATAATGGGAAAAACACCATTCCTATGATTGACATGGTTTTTACGACTGACATGTGTAACTCCTTTTAAATAGCGTGTTTAAAGACACTGTTTGTTCCGAAAGAAGACATTTACTTTCTATCGGTAGGTGTTCTTAATGTAAAAACGACCAAATGACTACTATACAGGTCTAAATGTAATGTTTATAGCGTGGTTTGTCTATCATGTGTCCGTGAGAATTATCCAGTATTCAATATCCTGGGGTTCTCTAGTGAATGAAGATGAAGTGTTAAAGATGGGAATAGCTTTTGGTCGCGCAGTTAAGTTGCGCCGAGTCGAGCTAGGCTATAACCAAGAGGGGCTTGCTGATAAGGCCGAACTTGCCAGATCATTTGTATCAAGCGTTGAACGTGGTGTCGCGAAGGCATCTATAGCTTCTGTATGGAAACTAGCCCAAGCGCTTAATTGTAATCCATCGGATTTATGGATAACGGCAGAGAGGCTTTATGATGTTCGTTGAGGTCCGTGTAAGCCTTGTGGATCTTGCTTTGTAACGCAACAACATGCTTTATATATGGCAGTTATCATCAATCCAATTACTATAAATTGGATTAGCCAGGACGCAATCTGTCACTTGTAATTCAAGGTTTAATCAGAGCTGGCAGATTGCTGACACTGCTTAATATACTAAAACAAAAATGACGAGTTAGAGTTAAGGCTTTAACTCGGAAATGCCCCATTCCGTGTTTCGGCTCGTTAGCTCAATCGAGAATTCCCACTCCTGCTGCCATACAAATTCTTATCTGTTTGCCTATGTTTGGCCTTACCAGAAATCGACTAACAATGTATGGGTATACAGTCATATTTAAATTTAGGTATTTTTGTATGTTTTTAAGACAAGAATAGTGCGCACTAATTCCATTAGCAACAAATAAAAATATATAAAATCAATTGATTATAGATGCTGCTTTTTAGTTAATAGGTTTGGGAAACGCGCATGCGCGTTTTTCCGGATGGTGTTTTTGGCCGAAAGCTGATAAGTTCTTTACATACAGATAGTTAACTGTGCGCGTTTTCACTGCTCCAACGATGTAAACGCGCACGCGCACGAATAAAATGTTAGCCACTAAGATGCATACAAACAGAAAGCTCTTCGACTTAGCTACTAAGAACTCTCAACGACTAGCTGCTAATGGGCTTCTGTCATCGTTACCTAGCCAACTCAAGTCAGAGTTTGAGAAGGCCGAGGCAATCTATCATCCAGAGTTATCAGCGTTGTTCTCGCCGGTAATCCACAAGTCTATAGAACTACATAAGAACAGCCACCTGCTGATGGCTGGCTCAAATGTTTTGCTAACGGCCTTCAAAGAAAAGGCGTTAGAGAGCTTCTTCCGCTGGGCCTCAAGGCTACCCGAAGGTGAATATGTCTTGGTCTTGGATGGCGGCAATGGGGTTGCCTTTAATGACGCTGGGTCATGGGTCTCCAGACTTCCGGGCTACGTTTTCACCCGCTCGGCAGCCATTGATGCATTTAGGGTCATGTCATTACGCGGTATCGATCAGGCGGCCATTGCTTCAAAAAACGGGCATCATGCAGCTATCCTTGAAACTAGCAGCGGTTTCCTTCCAGATGAGCCGTCAGCTAGTGAAGTGATCTATGAAGTTACTTCGTGGTGAGGCGCGGCTAACAATAGGTTCAAACCATTCGCTTCGCTCACTGGGACGGGCTAAAGCCCGCCCCTTAACCAAACGTTAAATTTCTGAAGGAGTGGTGTATTGGCCATTAAAGAATCAAACAACTTACCATTCTTTGAAAGACCAGATCTTTCTCCCTTTCTTGTCCATTTGACTAAGAACACTAAGTCGGATGATGAGTTCTCCGCCTATGACAACTTAGTGAATATTTTAAAGACGGGAGAGATATGGGGCAGTAATACTGAAAAAGGGTTTGTAAAAGGCCCGAACGAAGCCGCCTGTTTTATGGATATTCCCTTGTCTTCGCTAAAGTATGTTCTGAATGAAGCAAATACAAATCCAGAAAAGCCTAGATATGAGCCGTATGGAATAATCGTTTCAAAGACTTACGCCTATAAACGAGGTTGTCGGCCAGTAATCTACTTATCAAATAAAGAGTTAGATGCACTGAAAATACCACGAGAAGAACTTTGGCGAGTTGTGCGCTTGGAAGGCGTTGACGGTGAAGGTATAAATTGGGTTCATGAAAGAGAGTGGAGGGTTAAAGGCGACTTCATAATTCCAAAAGATCCTCAGGCAGTTCTAGTTCGGAATGTGGCTTCTGCAAAGAAACTCAGAGAAGCAATAAGTAAGAATCCGAAGAAATTTAAATCGTTACCGTCATCAATTATCCCTCTAACTGTACTATGCCAAGGTCTTCCATATATGGGGTAAATAAATTTAACAAGCGCAAGCACGCGGATCAAATTTCCGCTGCGCTCCTATATGCTCGGTGTTGCGGGCGTTATGTGTCATTTGGATTTAGAAGCAAGGTGTAGGTAGATATGATGAGTGAAAATGAATCATGGACTGATTTGGTGCCAACCGTAGCAAAACCGATAGTTTACGCTTATAAGTACAGACGGTTTATCCAAGAGTATTGGAAAAAAGCTCAAATAAAAGTAGGTTTAGGAAAGCCGAGTGTAATAGTTACAGGTAGAGCTGGTGTTGGAAAAAGTGTTCTTGCCTCCCATTACCATGGTGAGGCCAACACGCAAGACTGGAATGAGTCCGGTACTAGCCAAGATGTAGAAATAAAGCCAATCACAATAGGTGATTGGACAAAAATTGTAGCTGTAATTCCGGGGCAAAGTAGTCAGGAACGAGCTAGAGCACTCGATGAAGCTTTGAACAAAACAAATGAATTAGATGGGGTAATTCATGTTGTAGACTGGGGATTTACTTCTATTCGTGAAGCTGCTGTAAGAAAAGAGATGATTGAGAGCAGAAGAATCGATTCTATTTATAAAATAAGGGAGCACAACTTAGCTCTTGAGCTAAATGATTTTGAGTCAATGCTCGATAAACTGACGATGTCAATTTCTAATGGCAGAGGGCCTAAGTGGCTCGTAATAGCAGTGAATAAGGTTGATTTGTTTGAGAAAGATTTATTAATTGCTGAACGCTACTACAACCCCTTATGCACCAGCCCTTTTACAGATAAAATTAACTCATTCTTAAGAACTGTTGGCGCAAACAATATAAAAGTTGTCCACTTGCCAGTTTGTCCGATGCCAGAGCCTTTTGAGTGGAATGGAGAGGTTGTTGCACCTCAAATCGATAGTATAACTAAACAACGAAACTATCTTCGAGTTTTCATTGATAAGGTATCGTTGATACAAAATGGGATTAAATATTAAATGATGGACAATAGCAGTTCAACCGAATTAGAAAAACTCGTCAATATGGCTGAGGAAGTCTCCGGAACTGTAAATTCACTTCATGAGAAAATTGCGAATTTACGGATTATGTTTATGTTTTCTACTGTAGGTTTGTATACAGCAATAGGTTCAATTTATTTTATTTTCAAGATACCTGATTGGCTTGCAAATCTTCCAGTTGCTTTTTATATAAGCTTGATCATGCTAGCCGTTTTTCTGAGCCTTGGCTCCATTTTTTATATCTATAAGTATACTAGGAATATTCGAGTATATAGAAGAAGCCTAGATGCTGAAATACAGATTCTACATAGATTATTGGATATGGTTCATGAGTACAAAGATAATCTACATGAAAGAGAAATGAGCTATGTTGAGAGAGCTATATTGGATATGAAGCTACAAAGAATAAAATACTCCAGCAAGTGGTAGCACATAACAAATCATATCACTCGGATGCAGCAAAGCTGCACCGGTGTTTGAGGCGTTAATCCATAGAAATTTTTATCCGAAATTCTCCTGATAGTGCCGACGCCCTAATTCGGAAATGTGCCCAAATGACTTTGATGATGCTAGCTTCTACGAATAGATTTAACAACACCATCAAAACTGCCAGATCCTGTATAAGTCACTGCATATAAATAATTATCAATTTGCCTTTTTAGGAGTGTTGATAATATCCTTCAAATATTGCGACAATTTTTCTAACGCTTCCCTTCGCTCATCGAAATAATCATGCTGGTTATAAATCCCTTCAACGCCCTTCAGTTTGTGGTTGAGACAACGCTCTGCAACGTGTCCTGGTGTACCTTGTTTTGCAAGCAGGGTGCGGCACGTACGACGTAGATCGTGCACAGTGAAGTGGGGCATATCACCCATTAAGTTTGGGGGTTGTTTTTTCTTACCGGCTTCGTGGCCAAATAGTTTAGTGATTGCTCGGTTTAGCGTATCAGGGCCCATATGGGGATTTTTACTGGAGCGTCTGCTTGGAAAGACATAATCTGAGCCACATGCTCTAATTTTTAACTCATATAGCCATCCCATTACTATGGGAGGCAATGGAATCGCAATACCGACACCTGATTTGCTTCTGTCTTTGGACAGATTCCACACCTTCTCATCAAGATTAAACTCCTTCCAAGGCGCTTCAGCCAATTCAGACTTACGTACTCCCAATGTAATCAGTAGTGCACAGGCTAGGTAGTTGTCACGGCTAAAGCTGTCACTATTTTCCCTAGCGATTTTAAAAAACGTGGTGACTTCCTCTAGCGTTAAAGCGCGGTCTTTACTTTTTTCTAAGCCACCAGCATCTGATATAGAAAATGCACTGGCGGGATTTGCGCCAAGCAGATCCAGCTTTATGCCGTGATTAAAAAGCTGCTTGCAGTACATTAGGGCATCGTTAGCGATGGCGGGGCGGCCTGTCGCGGCGATAGCTTTAAGGATGTCTCTGATATCTCTAGCAGTAACAGTATCGATATTAAAGCTGCCTATATGCGGTGCTATATCCTTGCGATAGATACGTTCTGGAATATTGGCGTATTTAAGTCGATTGATGTTACCTAGGTGCCAATCAGCAAAAAGCTCATCAACAGTTTTGATTTGAGATTGCTCTGCACGTTTTTTGGCTATGAGTGGGTCGAGACCATCGCGAAACTGTTTCATTTTGATAGCAGCTTCTGCACGCGCATCCGCAAGAGACATATCACTGTATTTTGCTAAGGTCATTTCTTTGCGTTTGGATTGCGCCGTGTAACGGAGCATCCAATATGGAACGCCAAGTTTTGGGACAACAAAATACAAACCGGCTCCATCTGCATACCGGCCAGGTTCTCCTTTAGCCTTGGACTCAATCTCTTTTACTGTCAGGTTTCCCATAAATCCATTCCCCATCATGACCTTAAGGTTGCTTTTATGAAAGCCAATAATACCCACCGCTGACGATCGGGATTATTGTAGCATACCCACCAATATACCCACCATATTTTGGTGGGCAGTGGTGGGTATAGATGGATGTTAGTAGACGGTTGATATGCTAAAATTGATTAAAAACAATGGTTAATGATGATTGATGGATGGTTGTGGATATCATTCCACATTTTGGATCTGCTCACGCATTTGCTCGATTAAGACTTTAAGCTCCACTGCGGCTGAGGTGATTTCAGTGCTGATAGATTTAGAGGCGAGCGTGTTCGATTCGCGGTTAAATTCCTGCATCATAAAATCTAAACGGCGACCTTCGCTGCCGCCTTTTTTGAGGATGCGGCGCGCTTCGGCGACATGGGCTTCGAGTCTGTCCATTTCTTCGGCGACATCTTGTTTCTGCGCCAGAAGCACCATTTCTTGCTCGATACGGGCGGGGTCGAGTTCACCTTTGATTTCTGCAAGGCGGTTGGTGAGCTTTTCGCGTTGATACAGCATCACCGTTGGCATGTGCTCGCGTACGACGGCGATTTGCTCGCTGACTCCGTCTAAGCGGCTTAGCAGCATGTCTTTGATGGCTTCGCCTTCACGGCCACGGGCTTCGATGAATTGATCTATGGCTGAGTCGAAGGCTGTCATCAGATCGGCGCCGATCGCATCCATATCTTGTTCACCGCTCGCTAGCACGCCCGGCCAGCGCAGGATGTCGGTCAGATTGACATCGCCTTGTCCCGCTTCTTGCTTGAGCCAAGTGGCGGCGCCTAATAGCTGTTTTGCTAGCGCTTGATTCAACTGCAGCTCGTTATTGCTGTTGTCTGCCAATTCGTAGCGCAGATTGACTTCCACTTTGCCGCGGCTTAAACGTTTACGAAGGCGGTCGCGCAGTACGGGTTCGAAGCTGCGGAATTGCTCGGGTAAACGTAGGTAAGTTTCGAGATAACGTTGATTGACTGAGCGAATTTCCCAGGAGGCAGTGCCCCATTGTGCTTTGTGCTCGATGCGAGCGTAGGCTGTCATGCTTTGGATCATGGGTTGTCCTAATGGTGTAATCGTCATAATGAGAGGCGATTATAGAGTCAATGGCTTTAGGATTAAAGGCATACCGCCAATAGCGACCGGGATTAGGCGTTTGAGTGTGATGAGTTTGCCAGAGAATCACCCTAAGCATGGCATCCTAAGGCTCAAGCCCTTATAATATGCAGCCAAAATCGGTCAATGACTCAGAATACAGGAATCTCGCATGCGTCCAAGTAACAGAACGCCAGCACAAACTCGTCCCATCACTATCACTCGCCAGTTTACGGCCCATGCCGAAGGTTCTGTGTTAGTGGAATTTGGCGAAACGAAAGTGCTTTGTACCGCCAGTTTTACTGAAGGTGTGCCACGTTTCCTTAAAGGTCAGGGTCAAGGCTGGGTAACGGCTGAATACGGCATGTTGCCACGTTCAACCCATAGCCGTATGGATCGTGAAGCCGCTCGCGGTAAGCAATCTGGTCGTACGCAAGAAATTCAACGTCTTATCGGCCGTGCTCTACGCGCCTGTGTGGATATGAAAGCCCTAGGCGAAAACACTATCGTGATCGACTGTGATGTGATCCAAGCTGACGGTGGCACACGCACTGCCTCTATCACTGGCGCCTGTGTGGCCTTAGTGGATGCGTTGAACTGGGCGCGTGGTAAAGGCATCATTAAATCTAACCCGCTGAAATTCCTTATCGCTGCTGTCAGCGTAGGTATTTACAAGGGTGAAGCGATAAGCGATCTAGAATATATCGAAGACAGCGCCGCTGAAACTGACATGAACGTTGTGATGACAGAAACGGGCAAGATCATCGAAATTCAAGGCACCGCCGAAGGCGAGCCATTCAGCCACGAAGAATTACTCGAACTGTTGGCATTGGCGAAGAACAGTATTCGTGAAATCGTCGATGTGCAGAAAGCCGCACTGAACTAATATTGTGGTGATGAAAAAGCCCCGTCATGTTATAGAGTGCGGGGCTTTTTATTAACTGCAACTTTTTATTTGCAGCAAGATGCTAGTGTTAGACAAGCCCTGTACCGAATTAAATGTTACCCAATAAAACATTACCTAATAAAAACCAATAAAATACAAAGTCGTAAGGAGATATTGTGAAAGCCTATCAACGTGAGTTTATTGAATTTGCCTTAGAACGTCAGGTGTTGCGATTTGGCGAATTTACCCTTAAATCGGGTCGTATCAGTCCTTATTTCTTCAATGCGGGTTTGTTCAATACTGGCCGAGATCTAGCGCGTTTAGGCCGTTTCTATGCCGCTGCATTAGTGGATTCAGGCATTGATTACGATTTGCTGTTTGGCCCAGCTTACAAAGGTATTCCGATTGCGACCACTACGGCGGTTGCCCTGTGTGAACACCACGATATCGATATCCCTTACTGCTTTAACCGCAAAGAGAAAAAAGATCACGGCGAAGGTGGCAGCTTAGTCGGAAGCGAGCTGAAAGGCCGCGTTATGTTGGTAGACGACGTGATCACTGCCGGTACTGCGATTCGTGAGTCGATGGAAATCATCGAAGCCCATAAAGCACAATTAGCCGGTGTGTTGATTGCTTTAGACAGACAAGAGAAAGGCAAGGGCGAGTTATCGGCTATACAAGAGGTTGAGCGTGATTTTGGCTGCGGAATTGTTGCGATCATTAAACTTGCCGACCTCATTAGCTATTTATCAGAAAAGCCTGGAATGGAAGTGCAACTTGCCGCGGTGAGCCAGTACCGCGAACAATACGGTATTTGAGTCTAGCGTTTGGCCGCTGGTATTGATCAAGTGGGTATCACTAACTTTGTGAAATCAGTTAATCAGCCAGTAATGACCTTATCTAGACCGAGAAGGGTTTGATTGGGTTGGTATGAAAACAAAAAACGCTGCGATTCTATAGAAGGAATCGCAGCGTTTTTATTGAGCTGTATTGATTGCTATTGATTTAGGCACGTTTTAAATAGCGTTAAGTTTCAATACATTTATTTAGACTGGTGCAAAAACTCAGCGCGGGTCGCAGGGTTAGATTTGAAAATGCCGCCCAGTGCTGTGGTAGTGGTCGAACTGGTGGAGTCCATCACGCCACGGGATTTGACGCAGTAATGCACGGCATCCATTTTAACGGCAACGTCTTTGGTTTCGAGTAAGGTTTGTAGCGCGACTAACACTTGCTGAGTCAAACGCTCTTGTACTTGTGGACGTTGGGCGAAGAAACGTACTATACGGTTAATCTTTGATAAACCAATGATTTTTTTGCGTGGTAGATAAGCTATGGTGGCAGTGCCATCGATCGTCACTAAATGGTGTTCGCAGGTGCTGGTGAGGCTAATGTCTTGCACACGCACCATTTCATCGAAGCCCATCTTATTGTCGATCACAGTTATCTTAGGGAAGTTCGCATAATCTAAGCCGGAGAAGATTTCATCGACGTACATTTTAGCAATGCGGCGCGGCGTATCGGCAAGGCTATCGTCTGACAGATCCAATGACATTAATGTCAGGATTTCTTTCATATGATGTTCAATCTTGTCTTTACGTTCTTCACTGCTGTAAACGCTTGGGAGCATTGGGGTTTCAAGTCCACGTTCTAATAACGCGGCTTGTACTTTTACTGCTGCTTCACTTAATGCCATCTTATCCTCCACTACGTCGTAGCGGCTATAACAGAAAACCTATGCTGATCATCGTGTAGTACTAGGGCTGTTCAGCATCAGATACAAATTATTGTTATTCTCGCTAGGGCAAGAATAGGGGGAGGAGGATAGCGCGAATTGCAGACAATTCATACCGAAAAACGCACATAGGCCATATGAAAAAGCCGATAGTCCTTATCGGATATCGGCTTTAAATCAGCAACTGCCAATCTAGTTTAGACTGGCAGTGACGGCAAGTTTGAGTCAATTCTAAAGTTTCAGATTGGTTTTTAGGAAACTGAGCATTTGTTCATAGTATTTCGCTCTATGCTCATCGTTATAAAAACCGTGGCCTTCATTGTCCATCACCAGTTTTTGGTAAGGATAATGGTGAGCTTTTAGGCCTTTTTCGAGGGATTCGAGTTGTTCAATTGGCGCTCGATCATCTTCACCACCATGCACCAATAGTATGTTTGCTTTGAGTTTACCGACGTTTTCAGAAGGAGACATTGCTTTGAGTACCGCTTTATCTTGGCCAAGCACATCCTTGAGATAGCTAGTACCAGAACGGCTGTTAGCGACATCGCCTTCATTAAACATCAATTCAAGATCATATACGCCAGCTACACCTATGGCGCATTTAAACATATCTGGCGCAAGCACAGCGCTCTGCAAGGCGCTGTACCCACCAAAACTGCCGCCAACAATACAGATGCGTTCCTTATCGGCAAAACCTTGGTCAATAACGTACTGGGTTGCGTCGATAATGTCGTGCTGAATATCTGAGCCCCATTTTTGATAGCCTGCGCGTTCAAATTGATCGCCATATCCACCTGAGCCACGGAAGTTGACCTGTAGAACGGCTATGCCTTGGCTTGCTAGATATTGGTTTTGTGGGTCAAAGCCCCACCAGTCACGGATACCGTGTGGACCACCGTGTGGATTGACGACTAAGGGTAGGTTTTTAGCTTCTTTACCAAAGGGGAGCGTTAGATACCCATGGAGTTGTTTACCATCACGGCTGGTGAAACTGATGGGTTTAACATCAGCCATTTGCTCTGGGTCGAGCCATTTTTTAGCGGCGGCTAGATATTCAAGTTTTAGTGTTTTCGTATCAAATATGTAGTAATCGCCAGGGTTTCGATCGTTAAACGCAAGTACAACGAGTTTTTCTGCATCTCGGGTTTCGCTAACAATTCGTACTTGATGGCCGGGGAGAGCACCAAGCAGATCTTTTAGCAATTTAGCGTGCGAATCCTCATTATCGACAAAGGCATAACTCGGGTAACCATTTTCAAACTCGACGGCGTAAAGTTGTTTATTGGTGCCGTTAATCCAAAAGTTGCTAGGGTCAACGTTTTCATCCTGAATGATTTCAGTTTTATCGCCCGTTTCGAGATTAATTTTGTAAACCCCTAAGGTTTCACCTTGGGAGCGACCCGCGGCATAAATCGTATTTTTATCATCGGCAAAGGAGAGTGGTTTAAAATCAGCAAGACCTAGATTTAGTTTATCTGTATTTACCCAGTTACCATCTTTGCGGTAGAAGACTTTAGTGATGTTTTGTTTGTCTTCACCTGCAACGAAGCGAACCTCTCCATCATGGTCTGTCATAAAACGGGCTCTGCCGATAGGTGAGCCTGTGATGCGTTTACGTGTGCCATTGAACAAGTCTACGCGATAGACATCTTGTGATAGTTCAAAGTCAAGATTGATCCTATCATTCCATGGAATAGCATTGACTAACATGTAGCGTTCATCATCTGGCAGAGGATCGAGGATAAACGCGCTCGCACGCATAGGTGTGTTTTTCTTGATATTTGAACCTGTTTGTTGCTCGCCACTCTCGAAGCCGAATAGATACGCTTTTCGTGAACCATCGGCATTTACCGCCATCAATTCACCGTAGTAGATAGGTGTGTCTTGCCAGCCTTTTAGGTATTCTTTTGCCAGTACCAGTCGCTCACTATTGGCCCATTCATAGTCGCCGACTTGAGCATTACCGGGAAAACGTATCGCATTGAGGAGTTTTTTGGTTTGGGTATCTAAGACTAAGAGAACGTTTTTACCTTCGACACTTGTGATAGCGCTTAAATATTTACCAGTAGGTGATATTTTTACATCCGAGTACTCATCACCTTTGCTGAATAACTGTGCTTGCGATAACGCATTCGCGTTGGAGCTATTGGCTGCAAAGGTGGATATTGGAAGTATTGGTAAGCAAAGTGTCGCCAATGCGGCTAATCGGAAGAGTTTCATCTGACATCCTTGTAAAATCATTGTGTTTTTTGTTCTTAAAATGTTTTTCGAGGATAAAACAAAAGATGGGGCGAAACAAGGAAGGAATACCGAACATAAAGGACGATAGTTACCGTCCTTTATGTTGAAAAATCATTAGCTTTGTAAAAGTTGATGCTGGATAAAACGCCACTGTTCATCGAAGTGTGTCGTCGGTTTGAGTTTGAATTCACTTCGTACAAATTGGGCGATGCGGCCTTCGGCAAAGGCTAACAGTAAATTGGCTAATATGGCTTCGTCTAAGTTGAAGCCTTTACCTTCTCGCAGGGTTTTTTCCCGTAAAATTTGCTTTAACTGGGTTTCAATTTTGGCAAATAAGTTACCAATACGACTTCGCAGGCGTTCATTTTCACCGAGTAGAGCATCACCGTTGAGAACGCGGGAAATTCCTGGGTTACGCTCGGCAAAGATCAGCAGCAGTTGCAGTACCAACTGGCAGCGCTTCATGGTGTCTTTTTCGTCATCCATGATTAAATTGATGCGCGACAATAACGACTCTTCGATAAATTCGATTAAGCCTTCGAACATCCGCGCTTTACTCGGGAAGTGGCGATACAGGGCGGCTTCCGATACACCGACTTCTGAGGCCAGTTTCGCTGTGGTGATCCTTTGTCCTGGGTTGGTTTCTAGCATCTGCGCTAGACATTGCAGAATGTGTTCACGACGATTAATTTTTGGGCTTACAGCCATTGCAGTATCCTTGGCTCAATAACGACTTAGGGGATTATTTAGTGCCTGAATGGCCAAATCCGCCTTCACCACGGTCTGAGCTGTCGAACTCATCAACGAGTTTGAATTGTGCTTGTACCACAGGAACAAACACCAGTTGCGCGAGACGATCGCCCATTTCTAAGGTGAATGGACTGTCACCACGATTCCAACAAGATACCATTAAGGGGCCTTGGTAATCTGAATCTATGAGTCCGACTAGATTCCCCAGTACGATACCGTGTTTATGGCCAAGGCCTGAGCGCGGTAAAATCACCGCAGCAAGTCCTGGGTCGGCCACATGAATAGCAATCCCCGTGGGAATGAGCACTGTTTCACCCGGTGCTATGGTTAAAGCCGTGTCTATCATGGCGCGAAGATCCATGCCTGCACTGCCTGCGGTGGCGTAAGCGGGCAAAGGAAATTCTGAGCCGATACGGGAGTCGAGAATTTTTAATTCAATCGGTGTTTTCATGTATTTGTTTTTTCTTTCACTATCAACGAAAGTAATTGCCGTGCCAACGTGAGTTTGTCAGTAGCAGGCAAATCTTGACTGCCGTGCGGCCAGAAAACACGCAGGGCATTAGCATCGGCATTAAAGCCTAGGCCAGCAATGGAAACGTCGTTTGCGGCGATCATGTTCAAGTTTTTACGTTTGAGCTTATCGTGCGCATAGGCTTCTACATCATGGGTTTCGGCGGCAAATCCCACCACAAAAGGACGGTTAGGTAAGCTCGCAACCGTGGCTAAGATATCAGGATTCCTCACCAGCGCAAGTTGCATTTCTTCGGTCGATTTTTTGATCTTACAGGTAGCAATATCACTAATGCGGTAGTCTGCAACGGCGGCGCAGCCAATAAAAATATCTTTTTTATCAACGTTATCCATAACAGCATCGAGCATATTTTGCGCCGATTCAACATCAATCCGTGTCACGCCTTTTGGGGTGCTGAGATTTACTGGGCCTGAGACTAAGGTGACTGCTGCACCCATATCTGCCGCGGCTTTGGCGAGTGCAAAGCCCATTTTTCCAGAACTGTGATTTGAAATGTATCTGACGGGATCAATTGCTTCACGGGTTGGTCCGGCGGTAATCAGCACTGACTGGCCAGCCAGAGGCAGCGCAGAGACTTCTTTTGCTGCAAAAAAATCACTGGCTAGCTCGGCAATTTCTAGCGGTTCGAGCATGCGTCCAGGACCCACTTCACCACAGGCCTGACTGCCACTGGCGGGTCCCCAAAGGGTAAAACCACGTGATGCTAGGCTAGTTAAATTCGCCTGCGTAGCCAGATTGCGGTACATCTGCTGATTCATTGCTGGACACAGGGCAATTGGCGCCTCAGTGGCAAGACATGTGGTGGTGATTAGCTCATCGGCCATGCCTGCATTAATCCGCGCCAATAGGTTTGCGGTTGCAGGGGCTATGATGACGAGATCTGCCCAACGAGCGAGTTCTATATGACCCATGGCTGCTTCTGCTGCGGGGTCGAGCAAGCTAGATGCCACTGGATGTCCAGACAACGCTTGCAGCGTCAGAGGCGTGATAAATTCCATCGCACTTTGGCTCATCACCACGCGCACATCAAAACCTCGCTCCTTCAAGCGACGTACTAAATCAGCACTTTTATAGGCCGCAATACCGCCGCCAATGCCCAGCAGGACGTTTTTATTTGTCAGACTCACAGACATCATCCGAGATAGAAATAATGCTGGCAACAATATCACAAAGCGGTGAATTTTAGTGACTATCCCAGTTCAAAAAATCTCGTCCATACTCAGTAAAGTGAAAATATGTGAGATGACAGGGAGGTCACATGGGGATTAAAGATTGGCCTGAGGGCGAAGGTCCCAGAGATAAACTGTTACAAAAAGGAGCTGCGCATCTCTCGGATGCTGAATTACTAGCAGTATTGCTGCGTAACGGTTTAGCCGGATTAAACGCGGTTGACCTTGCTAGGTCGCTTATTAGCGAGTTTGGCGGTCTCAGAAATCTGCTCTGTGCCCCAAGAAATCAGGTGTGTCGACTTCCGGGCGTAGGACCTGTAAAATACGCCCAGCTTCAAGCTGCGGCCGAATTAGCGCGGCGTGTAGCGCAGGAAAATCTGCAAAGAGGTCAGGTTTTGACAAATCCCGATTTAACTCGGGACTATTTAATGCGACAATTGGCCGATCGCTCCTATGAAGTGTTCGCAGTTTTACTGCTGGATAGCCAGCATAGAGTGATTCAATTTGTCGAATTATTCCGCGGCACAATAGACTCAGCCTCAGTATATCCACGTGAAGTGGTGAGCTTAGTGCTGGAGAAAAAGGCCGCAGCAGTTATAGTTTGTCATAATCATCCGTCTGGTATTGCCGAGCCCAGTCAGGCTGACCGACGAATAACTGAGCGATTAAAAAATGCGTTAGCAACCATAGACGTATCCTTATTGGACCATATGGTTGTAGGTGATCGAGAGATAGTTTCTTTTGCAGAACGAGGCTGGATTAATTAATCTAACACTTGATCTTCACTCTGTGATCGTGTATAAAATGCGCCCTCTTTGTGCCTCGGGCGACGGCCATACGAGGCACATTAATGCTCGAGCGTTAAAATTGTTTTTGGAGAAGATTGACATGTCAAGAGTATGCCAAGTTACTGGCAAGAAGCCGATGGTTGGTAACAACCGTTCGCATGCAAAAAACGCGACCCGTCGTCGTTTTTTACCTAACCTACAAAACCACCGTTTTTGGTTAGAAGAAGAAAAGCGTTTCGTACAGTTACGTGTATCTACTAAAGGTATCCGTCTGATCGACAAAAAAGGTATCGAAGTTGTTGTTGCTGAACTTCGTGCCCGTGGCGAGAAGGTATAATAGATCATGGCTAAAGCTAAAGGTAATCGTGAGAAGATCAAATTAGTTTCTACAGCTAAGACTGGTCACTTCTACACAACTGAAAAAAACAAGCGTAACATGCCTGAAAAAATGGAAATCAAAAAATTTGATCCAGTTATTCGTCAGCACGTTATCTACAAAGAAGCCAAAATCAAGTAATCCTTGGTTAGTGTTTCGAGAAAAGCCCCTTATTTAAGGGGCTTTTTTTTGCGCTTTTTTTAGTGGCTAGTCATCAAGTTGAGATAATTGCCTCGCAAACTGATGCCGCTGAATCATCCCCTGTGAAGTTAAAAAAGTGTGAACACTTACTGAAAATATAAAATAGTGCAGTTCTAAGCACTTTAAATCATCAAATCTGCACTTTAGTGAGAATAAATTCTTTATATGTGAATTAAAATGCAATACCATACGCGGAAGTTAGCGATTCATTCCTGGTGTGTCATAGTGACGCTGCCAGCTCAAAAATGAGGTGTAAATAACGCGTGCGTACCACTGAACTGGTTGATGGATTTCGTCATTCTGCCCCCTATGTTAATGCCCACAGAGGTAAAACTTTTGTGGTCATGCTTGGCGGTGAAGCTTTGGCTCAAAATCAATTCCGCGCCATCTTAAATGATGTCGCCCTGCTGCACAGTTTAGGGATCAAAGTGGTGTTGGTATATGGCGCTAGGCCGCAGATTGATGCTGCATTAGCCGCCAACGGTATTGCGCCTGCCTACCACGACGGTGTGCGTATCACGGATGAAGATTCGCTCAAAGTGATTAAGCAAGTTGCGGGTGCACTGCAATTTGATATCACAGCGCGTTTATCCATGAGTTTAAGTAATACGCCGATGCAAGGTGCGCAAATTAACTTAGTGAGCGGCAACTTTGTGATTGCTCAACCACTGGGTGTGGATAATGGTGTGGACTTTTGTCTGAGTGGCAAAGTGCGTCGTATTGATGTGCAAGGCTTAAAACGTCAGTTAGATAATCACTGCATCGTATTGATGGGGCCGATTGCGGCTTCGGTTACTGGTGAAAGTTTTAATCTCACCGCCGAGGAAATCGCGACTCAAGTGGCGATTAAGCTCAAAGCAGACAAGATGATCGGCTTTAGCTCACAGAACGGTATTCTCGATCGAAATGGCGATGTGATTGCCGAGTTGATGCCAAATGATGCGCAAAACATCATGAACAAGCTGGCCGAGCAAGGTTCTGCTTGTGTTGGTACTATGGCGTTTCTCAAAGCCAGTATCGATGCTTGCCGCAATGGTGTGCCACGTTGTCACTTAGTCAGCTACCTCGAAGATGGCGCCTTGTTGCAGGAACTGTTTTCCCGCGAAGGGATTGGTACACAAATCGTCACTGAGAGTGCTGAGCGTTTACGCTGTGCGTCGATCGCCGATATTGGCGGTGTGTTGAACCTTATTCGTCCATTGGAGGAACAAGGCATTCTGGTGCGTCGTAGTCGTGAGCAGCTTGAGATTGAAATCGAACAGTTCATGTTGATTGAGCGCGACGGTTTAGTGATTGGTTGCGCTGCGCTCTATCCTTTTGAAGAGGACAATGCGGGTGAGTTTGCTTGTTTGGTGGTGCATCCTGATTATCGCGATGCCGATAGAGGGAGCTTACTGCTGAAGAACATTATCAATCAGGCTAGAAACCGCGGTTATTCACGCTTGTTTGCATTGACAACTCGGAGCATTCACTGGTTCTTAGAGCATGGTTTTGTGATTGAAGATGTTGAAGCACTGCCACAGAAGAAGAAGCAGTTGTATAACTATCAACGCCGCTCAAAAATTCTCGCGCTCGATCTTTAAGCCGTTCTAACTCAATCGAATCAATGCCAGCCTAGTACTCATATTAGCGCTGGCATTTTTATTGACATAATATGTCTTTATTGGCAGATTAAGGCTTCACTGCACGGGAGATACTGCCAATGAGTCCTCAATTTTTTGAACTCGCCCCTTTAATCCAAACCTCTATCTTCAGCTTTATCGTCTTATTGCTCGGTTTAGCGGGTATCTTGCTGATGTTATGGCTAAAAAATATGCCTAAGATAGCGAAGTCAGCGAGTTTAGGTATATTGCTGGTGATGATGGGCGGATTTTCTTGGGTCTTCTATCAATCGAATAGCGCCGAATTAGTGTTAACCGATACAGAGCTCACAGTGGATGTTCCCTTCTATAAAGTGCAGTTATCCCGCGTGGATTTATTGCCCGCCGAGGCACGTATAGTCGATTTGCAACAAGAGGCAGATTTAACGCCGAGCTTTAAAACGAACGGTATAGGCATGCCAGGATTTCAATTGGGTTGGTTTAATCTACAAGGGAAAGGCAGGGTATTTTTGGCGATAACAGATAAATCGCAGTTAGTGTTAGTGCCAACGACTAAAGGCTACAGTTTATTACTGACAGTACCGCAAGGGAGTGAGTTTTTAGCACAGTTACAAAAGTAATCATCATATGTCATCACTTCTGCAACTGTGTATCGGCGTGATAATGCTTACGCCGTCTTGCGTTTATAGGCCATATCTAAGGTAAAGACGAGTAGCGCGCTCCAGATAAAGCCGAAGGTCACGCCTTTTTCGGCATCGAAGGGCTCATTGAACAGACTCACCGCGAGGATGAACATAATACTCGGGCCAATATATTGGAAAAAGCCGAGCATAGACAATGGAATACGTACCGCTGCCCCTGCAAAACACAGCAAAGGAATGGTAGTCACTATCCCCGCCGCCATTAACATCAGATTCAATTGCCAATCGTTAGTCAGCATGCTCGCCGTGGCAGTGTCTAAGGTTGCGACGAGATAAATCAGCGCTACCGGTAATAACACTGCGGTTTCGACCAATAATCCGGCCTTAGCATCCACATTGACCTTTTTTCGCAGCAGTGCATAGAAACCAAAGGTGCCCGCGAGTGCCAGTGAGACGATGGGAATCGAGCCAAAAGAGATTAACTGGATCAATACGCCAGCGCTGGCGAGTGAAACCGCAAACCATTGCAGTTTACGCAACCTTTCGCCTAGAAATAACATACCGAGTAAGACGTTGAGTAAAGGATTGATGAAGTAACCTAGGCTGGCATCGAGCATGTGATCGTTATTTACCGCCCAGATAAATAGTAGCCAGTTTCCCGCGATCAATATGGAAGTAATGGTGAGAACCATCAACTGTTTAGGCTGTTTAAACAGTAAGCGTAAGCGAGAAAAACCGCCGATAAACTGCATAATGATCAGCATAAACACGAATGACCAAATCACTCGATGGAGCAAGATTTCGGTGGCGGAAACATGGTTGAGTAATTTGAAATATAAAGGCGCAAAACCCCACATACAGTAAGCACTGACGGCAAGTAGGATCCCTTTGCGGTATTCAAGATTTGGCATGAGACATCTTCGAAGAACAACAAGGTGGCGATTGTAGGTGTGTCTGACCGCTGACTCAAGGGTATCGCCGTGTTCTTTTCGTTACAGAATATCTCCACAAAAAATTGAATGGGCGATTAAAGTGAGTAAACATCCTGTTGTTCAAGACGTTTACCTTAGTCAATTTTGAGCCCTAAGGCAGTAATACACATCTAAATTTAACCGCCTAACCCACCATATAAGTCCCTGTTCCAAAAGCGATATGCGTGCCTTGCTCATTATGTAGTTCCATGCGGCATACTGAAACTCGATTACCCGCACGAATGACGCTGCCCGTGCCCGTAAAGGTGAGGCCGCGTCCCGGCCGCAGATAATCGACGCGCATATCAATTGTCCCTAGGGTTTGCAGGCGTTGCTGCAGCTCTTCGACCGTCCAATCATCACGACTGGCGGCCAGTCCTGCAAAGGCCGTGAGTCCGCCAACCACATCGAGTACCGTTGCTGTCACACCGCCGTGGAGGATTTGCTGGTGGATATTGCCAATCAGCTCAGGCTTCATGTTGATCACGACTTCGACGCCATCAATGTCATAACGCTTGATATCGAGTCCGAGTAGATTATGGAAAGGGACATGTTGATCAAATACTGCTGCGACTCTTCTCAAAGCTTCGGCTTGGATTGGGCTGGTCATGGTTTCTCATCCTTGTCACTGAGTGACGGTATTAGGCGTAATTGGATTTGTTATCAACACTTAGATTAACAAAGTGCGGCTTAGAGCAATTAATCTACAGTGAAGCGTGCGCAGAATGCAACTTAAGCTAGATTGAAGATAAATCTGCTATGGGCATTATGGTTAGTTGAGGGAGGGCGATCCTAGTCGATGGCATTTATCCTGAATGGGTTTTAACGCACTTTATGCGGTGTTGGTTATTTTTAACTTAGCCCGCTAGGTCTACAAATAACCGCCTTGACTAACGTGCGTTAAATTACCGTTGAATCCTGCATTTTGAACTAGTTTGGGTATAGAATAGGCCCCCTCACTTTTGACATAGAAGATCCATGGAAAAGCTCGTACTCGACACGCATGATGACCCGCTCTCGCAACGCCTCGCGCAGGTGTTTGGTTACCGTGACTTTAGGGACGGTCAGCGGGAGGTGATAGAACGTGTCTGCGGCGGGCAAGATTGCTTAGTGATCATGCCGACGGGCGGCGGTAAGAGTCTGTGTTATCAGTTACCCGCCTTGATGATGAATGGCATCACTATTGTCGTCTCCCCATTGATTTCTTTGATGAAAGATCAAGTCGATAGCTTGTTGCAAACCGGTGTTGCTGCGGCTTATCTGAATTCCTCATTGCCGCGCGAGCAGAGTGCCGAAATATTAAGGCAGCTACGCCACGGTGAGTTAAAACTACTTTATGTGTCACCTGAGCGCTTATTAAGCGCAGATTTTATTGAGCGTATGCAGTCTCTCCAGCTGGCGATGTTTGCCATCGATGAGGCGCATTGTATCAGTCAGTGGGGTCATGATTTTCGCCCTGAATATGCGGCGCTCGGCCAGTTAAAACAACTCTTCCCCTATGTGCCCATGATGGCGCTGACCGCAACAGCAGATCAGGCGACTCGGCAGAGTATTTGTGAGCGGCTCGGTATTGACCCGTTCCGTTTACTTTCAAGTTTCGATCGGCCCAATATTCGCTATACAGTCGCCGAAAAGCTTAATGCAGCTAATCAGTTACGACATTTTTTAACGCAGCAGAATGGCACTAACGGCATTATTTATTGCAGCAGCCGTCGCCGTGTCGATGAAGTGGCTGACCGTTTATGCCTGCAAGGTTTTAATGCCAAGGCCTATCATGCGGGAATGACGCAGGAAGACCGTGGTGCAGTACAGGATAGTTTCCTTAAAGATCAAATCGATATTGTAGTTGCTACTGTGGCTTTCGGTATGGGAATTAACAAGTCGAATGTGCGTTTTGTGGTGCATTACGATATCCCGAAAAGTATCGAAGCCTATTATCAGGAAACTGGCCGAGCAGGCCGTGATGGGCTCGATGCAGAAGCTTTTATGTTGTTCGATCCCGCCGATATTGGTCGGGTCAGACATTTGATTGAACAGTCTGAACCTGGGCCGCAGCAACAGGTCGAATTCCACAAACTTAATACTATGGCTGCCTTTGCCGAGGCGCAGACCTGTCGCCGCCAAGTGTTGCTGCATTACTTCGATGAGAGTGCATTAGAGCCCTGTGGTAACTGCGACATTTGCCTCGACCCGCCTAAGCGTTATAACGGCACCGAAGATGCGCAGAAGGTGTTGTCATGTATTTTCCGTTTAGGCCAGCGTTTTGGTATCAATCATTTAATTGAAGTGTTGCGCGGTTCGAAAGGCGCACCGATAGTCGATCGAGGGCATGACAAACTCACTACTTGGGGGATTGGTAAAGACAAGAGCCATGAATATTGGTTGAGTGTGATCCGTCAACTCATTCATTTGGGACTGGCGAGTCAAGATGTGACCCGCGGCTCATCTATTACCTTAAACCCATCGGCACGGCCTGTGCTCAAAGGGGAAGTGGCGTTAATGCTCGCCGAACCGCGTATTCAGTTAACAACCACAAAACGTAAGGCGAGTCAGTCTAAAGCACCGTTGAATTATGACCGTAAGTTGTTTGCACGGTTGAAGTTATTGCGTAGAACCATTGCCGAGCAGCAGGATGTGCCGCCGTATTTAGTCTTTAACGACGCTACCCTCGCAGAAATGGCAGCCATGATGCCAACGAGCGCGGGGGAAATGCTCGCCGTCAACGGGGTTGGCGAGCGTAAACTGAGTCGTTTCGGTGACGCTTTTCTCGATGAAATTACGGCTTATTTAGCGGGAGAATAATGGTTTGGATTATTCTCATTGATTTTAACCTTACCTAATTGATTTATGCTGGCTCGTTTGATTAAAGACTCTAACGTATCAAACTGTTGCATTGCCGCTATACCAATATTGACCTTACTTGAACCCTGCCAAGGCTGAATGCAAGCAACCAACTGACTAACGACTCTTTTAGCACCAGTTGCCGAGGTATGCGGCAAGATAATGACAATTTCATCCATCGAATATCGGATTAACTTATCTTGCTCCCGTAGTCTGTGTTGTAGCTCATCCTGTAAGAGAGGTAGGTCAACTTGACGGATCTGACTCGCATTAAACAATAATAAAGACAGTGGGTAATTACCTTGTTTGGCACTGTTTAATGCTGATGTGACTTGTTGGAGCAGCGTTTCCGCAGGTTCATTACCTTCAATATGTGGGGCACGATTATTCTGTTTATCAATCAAATACCAAATAGCTCCGCCCAATAATGCCATTGCGATTAAGAACAGTGTGCTATAGGCCCAATCGACATTTAGCTCTTGTAGGATTGAATCTTTTTCTAGCGCAGTGCTATTTGGCTCCTGCTGCAGATCTTGTTGATTTAGACGTGCCTTAAACTGCAATATCCGAGCATTATTCATCGCTTGATTGGTGAGCTCGGCCGCTCGATAACGTTTGAGCAAGAAAGAATAGGCTTGTTTAAAATCCCCTTTTTCTAAGTAGTGATCGCTCATGATCCCGTAAAACCCTTTGAGATCTGAGTATTGTTTTAGGTTTTCAGCTTGCTCAATAGCGTGATTCATGAGGATTAAAGCGGCATCTTCTTGGTGCTGAGCAAAACGAATTTGGGCGAGTAGGCGAGTTGAACGCATTGTCGCTAATTGTTGATTTTGTTTTTTAAACGTATTAATCGCGATAGAAAGATATTCTTCGGCATTATCGATGCGGCCTTTATCGAGCGCGATTGAGGCCAAAATGGCATAACTGTAGGCGAGTTCAAGTGGCGAACCGAGCTCAGGTAAAAGCGCTTTAGCTTGTTGTTCGAGTTGATCACTGTAATCAAACTCTTGATTATCAAGCGCTATCCGAGCTGCATTGCGTAAAATAAAGTGTAAAACCTTCCCTTTTGCATCGGCACTTTGTATACCTAAGTTGGTGTAATACATGGCTTGGGGGAAATCATGGGTGGCATAAAGTAAATTTCCCATCGCGGCATACACATAGGCCTGTGGTGGCCAAATCCAATTTTGGGTTTGAGCATGAATATCCGGATAAATATCAATCGCGAGGCGTAAATCTTCGATAGCAGAAGAGAAGTTGTCAGTGTCAGTATCGAGTTGGCCACGTAAGCGTAAAGCATCGACTAAGGCTTGTGGTTGCTGGTAACGTCGCGCTAGGTTAATGGCTGAATCAAGCAAAGGTAGGGCATTTTGAATATTGTTATAGCTAAGGTTGGCATCGGCTTGGCAAATCAAAAAGTAAGGTCGTACTTGATCTAGCTTAAGTTGTTTAGCGTTTGCTTCGCCTAATTGAGCGACGTTGATAGCGGCTTCATTTTCCCCTATTTGTAGTAGGTTTTGGCATTTCAACACACTTAATCTGAGTCGATTGATATCTGAGCTTGCACTGGTCGCAAATTGTTTTTCTAACGCTGTTATTTGAGTGAGTGCTTTACTGGGATATTGGTAGACGAGTTCAGTGAGTTCATCTAATTGGTCTATAGCACTGGCCCCAAAGGGAAACAGCCATAACAACAGGCTCAGTACCAAGACGCGAAAATCCATTTTGTGCTCCATATAAAATGCGTAAGTTCTAATATCCCTAATCACTAAGGTGGGATTATAACTTTTCTTAATCGTTTTTTGCATAAAAAACTATTTTTTTCTAAGGGGAATAAGTTAACACATCCCAGTGATTTCTGAATCCAAACAGCTGGTTAATTCTGTGGAATCGATCACTAATTTGGGGATGAAACTCACCGTTATTAGCCTTAAGACAGGTTGAATGAGTGGAACATGAAAAAATTAGGGTTGACACTATCGGCTAGGCAAGTTAAATATTAACCGTCCTCAATAATTCAAACAGAATAAATATACAGATTAAATGAATATTATTAGCTGCAAACTCGACCTCCTCCTTCTCTCTCTCGCGGTTTATACGCGGAGGTCTTAGTGTTGCACGCTCGATAAAGAGGCAAAGCATTCACAAACCCCGCACCGATGTTGCGGGGTTTTTTGTATCTGAATACGGCAAAAATTAACTAACGAACGGTGACGTTCCATGGAGAAGCGAGATGTCTAACAGAGTCATAATATTTGATACTACCTTGCGTGATGGTGAGCAGGCGTTAGCCGCAAGTTTGTCGGTCAAAGAAAAACTACAGATCGCTATGGCGCTGGAACGTCTGGGTGTGGATGTGATGGAAGTGGGTTTTCCGGTTTCTTCACCCGGTGATTTTGAGTCAGTGCAGACCATAGCGCGTACCATCAAAAATAGCCGCGTTTGTGCCTTATCCCGCGCATTGGAAAAGGACATAGATGCTGCGGCGCAGGCCTTGTCTGTTGCAGATCAATTCCGTATCCATACCTTTATCTCGACCTCGACGATTCACGTTGAGAGCAAGTTGAAGCGTTCTTTCGATCAAGTGTTAGAGATGGCCGTAGGCGCGGTGAAGTATGCCCGCCGTTTTACCGACGATGTGGAATTTTCCTGTGAGGATGCGGGGCGTACGCCCATCGATAATCTATGCCGTATGGTAGAAGCGGCCATTCGTGCGGGCGCGCGCACCATTAATATTCCCGATACGGTCGGTTACACAGTGCCCAGCGAGTTTGGCAATATCATTCAAACTTTGTTTAATCGGGTGCCGAATATCGACCAAGCGGTGATCTCAGTGCATTGCCACGATGACTTAGGTTTGTCTGTGGCTAACTCGATAACTGCAGTGCAACACGGTGCGCGTCAAATTGAATGTACGATCAATGGCATAGGTGAGCGTGCGGGTAACTGTTCACTGGAAGAGATCGCGATGATTTTAGCGACGCGTAAGGGGATGTTAGGGCTAGAAACGGGCATTAATGCCAAAGAAATTCACCGTACTTCTAATTTAGTCAGCCAGTTATGCAATATGCCAGTGCAGGCGAACAAAGCGATTGTCGGTGCCAATGCCTTTACCCATTCGTCGGGCATCCATCAGGATGGCATGTTAAAAGCACAAAATACCTATGAAATCATGACGCCAGAAAGTATAGGTTTGAATCGCAATAACTTGAATATGACCTCTCGCTCGGGTCGCCATGTGATCAAGCATCGCATGGAAGAAATGGGCTATAGCGAGCACGATTACAATATGGATACTCTGTATGAAGAGTTTCTAAAATTGGCAGATAAAAAAGGCCAAGTATTTGATTATGATTTAGAAGCCTTAGCCTTTGTGGAAGCGCAGGCCGAAGAAGACAATCACTATCAATTGCAGCAATTAGTGGTGCAGTCTGACTCAACTGAAGGCGTTGCTACGGCGACTGTGCGTATCGAAGTGGGCGGCGAAATTAAAACCGAAGCCGCAACGGGTAATGGTCCTGTTGATGCTGCCTATAACGCGATTGCTCGCGCAACCGATCGTCGAATCGATATCATCAGCTACAAGCTAGGCGCTAAAGGCGTAGGTCAAAATGCCTTAGGCCAAGTGGATATTACCGCGGTTTACCACGAGCAAAACTTTCACGGCGTAGGTTTGGCAACCGATGTGGTTGAAGCCTCGGCACGCGCTTTAGTGCATGTGATGAACTTAACGTGCCGCGCAGACAAGGTTGCCGATTACAAACAAAGCATGCAAAAAAATCGAGAGCTAGGCGGCGTCTAGTCGCTAAAAGCATCCAGAGAATAGCAAGGTCGAGCATAAAGCATTTACATTTAAAGGAGTTGGCTGGCGTATGAGTTATCAAATAGCAGTATTAGCAGGGGATGGGATCGGCCCAGAAGTGATGGCAGAGGCGCGTAAAGTGTTGCGTGAGGTTGAAGCGCGTTTCGATTTGAATATCGAATACACTGAATTCGATGTTGGCGGTATTGCCATTGATAACCACGGTTGTCCCTTACCCGATGCCACGCTAAAGGGCTGTGAAGCGGCCGATGCGATCCTATTTGGTTCAGTCGGTGGCCCTAAGTGGGAAAAGTTACCGCCAAATGAACAACCTGAGCGCGGTGCGCTATTGCCTCTGCGTGGTCACTTCGAACTGTTTTGCAATCTGCGCCCAGCCAAACTGCACGATGGCCTAGAGCATATGTCACCGCTGCGCAGCGATATCTCTGCCCGTGGCTTTGATGTTTTATGTGTGCGCGAGTTAACCGGCGGTATTTATTTTGGTAAGCCAAAGGGTCGCCAAGGTGAAGGCGAGAATGAAGAAGCCTTCGATACCATGCGTTATAGCCGCCGTGAAATTAGCCGTATCGCCCGTATCGCCTTCGAAGCCGCCCGTGGTCGCCGTAAAAAAGTGACCTCAGTGGATAAAGCCAACGTGCTCGCCTGTTCAGTGTTATGGCGCCAAGTGGTTGAAGAAGTCGCGGTAGATTTCCCCGATGTCGAGCTTGAACACATCTATATCGATAATGCGACCATGCAGTTGCTACGTCGTCCCGATGAGTTCGATGTGATGCTATGTTCTAACCTGTTCGGCGACATTTTATCCGACGAAATCGCCATGTTAACGGGCTCTATGGGCTTGTTGTCATCGGCGAGCATGAACAGCACTGGCTTTGGTTTATTTGAACCTGCGGGTGGCAGTGCGCCCGATATCGCGGGCAAAGGCATTGCAAATCCTATCGCCCAAATTCTGTCGGCGGCATTAATGCTGCGCCACAGCTTAAAGCAAGAAGAAGCCGCCTGTGCGATTGAGCGTGCCGTAAGCAAAGCATTAAATTCTGGCTACTTAACCGGTGAGCTATTGAGCAGCGACAAGCGTAGCCAAGCTAAATCAACCGCCGAGATGGGTGACTTTATCGCCAATGCTATAAAGGAAGGTGTGTAATGACGACTGTGCCAAAAAACGCGGTGGCAAAAACGCTGTATCAAAAAGTATGGGATGCCCACGTTGTAGCGATTCCTGAAGGTGAAGCGCCGATCATTTATGTCGACAGACATTTAGTCCATGAAGTGACTTCCCCCCAAGCATTCAGTGGCTTAAAAGTGGCGGGCCGCAAACTGCGTGCACCGGAAAAAACCTTTGCCACTATGGATCACAACACTTCGACCCGTAGCGCCAGCTTGGATGCGCTAAGCCCAATGGCGCGCACACAGGTTGAAACCCTAGCGCAAAACTGTAAAGACTTTGACGTGCGTTTATACGACATTCATCATCCTAATCAAGGGATTGTGCATGTAATGGGCCCTGAATTGGGTATCACCTTGCCGGGAACTGTGATTGTCTGTGGTGATTCCCATACCGCCACCCACGGCGCCTTTGGCGCATTGGCGTTTGGGATTGGTACATCGGAAGTTGAGCACGTTCTAGCAACGCAAACGCTGCGTCAGTTAAAAGCTAAAACCATGAAGATTGAAGTGCGTGGTCATGTCACCGAGGGCGTGACCGCCAAAGATATCGTCCTCGCTATTATTGGCAAAATCGGCATGGATGGTGGCACGGGTTACGTGGTGGAGTTCTGCGGTGAGGCGATTGAAGCCCTGTCGATGGAAGGCCGCATGACAGTGTGCAACATGGCGATTGAAATGGGCGCTAAGGCGGGCATGGTCGCGCCGGATCAAACCACTTTCGACTATTTAGCAGGCCGTGAATTTGCACCTAAGGGCGAAGATTGGGCAGAGGCTGTCGCTTACTGGAAAGCCATTAAAACCGATGACGGCGCGGTGTTTGATGCTGTCGTTGAGTTAGATGCTGCCGATATTGCGCCGCAATTGACTTGGGGTACTAACCCAGGCCAAGTAGTGGCAATCGATGGCAAAGTACCCGATCCCATTAGTGAAGCTAATCCAAGCACCCGAGCTAGTATGGAAAAGGCTTTAGAATACATTGGCCTGAGTGCGGGTACGCCGATGACAGACATCAGTATCAACAAGGTGTTTATCGGTTCTTGTACTAACTCACGGATTGAAGATTTACGCAGCGCCGCCGTACATGCCAAAGGCCGTAAAGTCGCGAGTGGCGTCACCGCGATTGTAGTACCTGGTTCTGGTCAAGTGAAAGCCCAAGCCGAAGCCGAAGGTTTAGATAAAATCTTTATCGAAGCCGGGTTTGAGTGGCGTTTACCGGGTTGTTCTATGTGTTTAGCGATGAACGATGACAGATTAGAGGCGGGCGATCGCTGTGCGTCGACCAGTAATCGTAACTTCGAAGGTCGCCAAGGCCGTGGCAGTCGTACCCATTTGGTGAGTCCGGCAATGGCCGCCGCTGCTGCGGTGGCTGGGCATTTTGTCGATATTCGTAAACCTTACTAATTACCGTAAACCCAAGAGGAGAAGTTAATGCAACCTTTTACGACCCATACCGGGCTTGCGGTCATGATCGACAGCACTAATATCGATACGGATCAGATCATTCCGAAACAGTTTTTGTCTAAGGTGACGCGCGATGGTTTTGGCGTGCACTTATTTCATGACTGGCGTTATTTAGATGATGCGGGCGATGTGCCTAATCCTGAGTTTTCATTGAACCAGCCTCGTTATAAAGGCGCTTCAATTCTTTTGTCGCAGGAAAACTTTGGTTGTGGTTCAAGCCGCGAGCATGCGCCTTGGGCGCTGGCGGACTTTGGTTTGCGCGCCATTATTGCACCGAGTTTTGCCGACATTTTTTACGGCAACTCAATCAATAATGGCCTATTGCCTGTGGCGTTAACCCATGCGCAGGTGCGTCAGTTGATGGATGAAGTGGCGGCAGAAGAAGGCGCGCAAATCACGGTTGATCTCACAAGCTGTAAAGTGATTGCACCGTCAGGTGCCGAGTTTAGTTTTACGCTGGCAGAGTCGGCGAGACATAAGCTACTCAATGGGTTAGATGCTATTGGGCTGACCTTGTCCCATGCTGCTCAAATCAGTCAGTACGAAACTCAAATCCAAGGTTGGCGCCGCTAAACTTTCAGCGCACATTTGTACTCGTGTTGAGTCTATATTTAAGCGCCTAGGTTAATACCTAGGCGTTTTTGTTTTGAATCCCAATACTCTCTTAATTTAATTGATTGTATTTTAAAGAATAAATTTTTATTGTCGTTTTGATACTAGAAAATTTTATTCTCTGCAGTGATTTATGCTGAATTTGTCGAGTTTAAATGATTTACAGGTGTTCCAAAGTTTTAATTTTTTATCTTGTTGTTTAATATTGATATTTGTTGGTTTCTTAATTTAAATCTCACGACTGTCGTGAATGATTTTTGAGTGTTTAAAGGTTGGCTTTTGTTTGAATGGTGATGTATGTCACTAAATCTGTTTTAAAGTCGCATTTATTTAGAGTTTTTGTCTGTTTTATCTCCTTTGGTTGCAAACATCTTCTGCATAAGTAAACTGCTGCGCATTCAATATGGAGTGTTTGCTCTATTTTGCCTGAACGCCGCAGTACTCATCTAAGTAGTACAGATAACAATAATATGATTAGAGAATAACAATGCAAAAACGTCTTCTGACTTTGGCTGTCACTGCAGCCTTGCTAAGTTCAACGACTCAACTCCATGCCGCAGGTTTTCAACTTGCGGAATACTCTGCTACAGGTTTAGGTCGCGCCTTTGCGGGTGAAGCCGCTATGGCGGATAACGCTTCGGCTCAAGGTCGAAATCCTGCCATGCTCACTTATTTAGAAGGACGTCAGTTGTCCGCGGGTGGTATTTACGTTATGCCAAACGTCGATGTGACTGGTGATGTGAGCCTTAGCTCACCGTTAATTGGTCCAAATCCTGTTGTTATGAAAGGTGGCGATGCACTGGATGTGGCCGATGACGCACTTGTGCCAAATTTTTATTATTCAAATCAGCTAAATGATCAATGGACTTGGGGGCTAGCGGTAAACTCTAATTATGGTCTAGCCACTGAATTACCAGCGACCCACGCAGCGGCTATTTTTGGTAACAAGACTTCGGTTACGACCGTTGAATTTAATCCAAACATTGCTTATCGCATCAATGATGCTGTCAGCGTTGGTGCTGGTGTACGTATCGTTTATGGTGAAGGCGAAATTGGTGCCTCATTACCAGGTTGGGTTGATGGTATCAAACCTGCTCTGCCGGCTCCTGTGCAGGCTGTGTTACCTCCAGGTGGCACTGAGCTGAAAAGTATGAAGGGTGATGATGTGGGTTATGGCTGGCAGTTAGGTGCAAGCTGGCAAATTAATCCTGCTCACCGTTTGGGTTTTGCTTATCACAGCGGCGTGCAACTGGACTTGGATGGTCATGCCTCTGGTGTGCTGTACACTGGCGGCCAAGATGTGTCCATTGAAGGTTATTTACCGCTTGAATTGCCCGCTTTTGCAGAGATAGCTTCCCATCACCAATTGACCGATAACTGGGCCATGCATGCGAGTGTGAACTGGACCGATTGGAGTGTATTCGATCAACTAGTGGCTTATTTCCCTGGTGAAGTTAAGCCTAAGGGCGGCTTAGAGTCTGATTTAGTTAAAGAAGAGCACTTCGAAGATAACTGGCGCTTCGCGCTAGGGACGACTTATCAAGTGAATAACGACTGGTTAGTGCGTGCCGGTGTTGCTTTAGATAAAACGGCGGCAAATGACGAGTGGCGCACAACCACAATTCCAGACTCTGACCGTCTGTGGTTCTCTGTGGGGGCAGGTTATCAGGCAACTAAGAACCTGAACGTTGATTTTGCTGTGACTTATATTAAAGCGACTGGCGATGCGCCAATCAACGAACAGCAAAACCTATTGAACCTCGCGACTGTTAACTTTAACGGCGAAGCAAGCGGCGATGTATGGCTTGCGGGTATCCAAATGAGCTACAAGATGTAAGTTCAGTATGTTAAAAAAAGCCCTGAATTTTCAGGGCTTTTTTATGGCTATAGCATGGTGGCGTTATCTTGTTTTACGGCTTGCTTGCTGGTCACGGCGGTAAATTCCGAATATATTCACTGCATAAGTCGGTGGATCATGTTAATTCTCCCTAGCATAAAAAGGCGGCGGAGAGTTCAGATAGGATAGTAGTGTGCAGAAAAAATACGTGGTGGCCTTAGATCAAGGCACGACCAGCTCAAGGGCGATAGTGTTCGATCACGACGCAAACATTGTCAGCGTGTCCCAGCGGGAATTTACCCAGTTGTACCCTAATCCGGGTTGGGTCGAGCATGATCCCATGGAGATTTGGGCAAGCCAAAGTTCAGTGTTAATTGAAGTATTGGCGCGTGCGGGTATTCACAGCGATGAAGTGGCCGCCATTGGCATTACCAATCAGCGGGAAACCACTGTTATATGGGAGAAGGCCACAGGTAAACCTATTTATAACGCGATTGTGTGGCAGTGCCGTCGCAGCGCTGAGATTTGTGAGCAACTCAAAGCTCAAGGGTTAGAAGAATATGTGCGTGAGAATACCGGTTTATTACTCGACCCTTATTTTTCAGGCACTAAGATCAAATGGATTCTAGATAATGTGCCCAATGCCCGTGAGCAAGCTGAGCGTGGTGAGTTGTTGTTCGGCACTATCGATACTTGGCTCGTGTGGAAGTTAACCGAGGGCAAGGTGCATGTCACCGATCCCACCAATGCTGCCCGCACTCTACTATTCAATATCCATAGCCTGACTTGGGATAATAAGTTACTCGAAGCCTTAGATATTCCGGCGTCTATGTTGCCAGAAGTTAAACCTTCCTGCAGCGTGTATGGTACAACACGGATTGCTGGCGAAGGCAGTGAAATCCAAGTTGCAGGAATGGCGGGCGATCAACAGGCTGCGCTTTTTGGTCAGTTATGTGTCGAGCCCGGCATGGCGAAGAATACCTACGGTACTGGTTGTTTTTTATTGATGAATACAGGGACCAAAGCGGTGCGCTCAAACCATGGCTTATTGACTACAGTTGCCGTGGGGCCTAAGGGTGAAGTGAACTATGCCCTTGAAGGTTCAGTCTTTATGGGCGGCGCGACCATTCAATGGCTGCGAGATGAACTGGGGCTTATTCGTGATGCCAGTGATACTGAGTACTTTGCCTCTAAGGTCGCCGATACTAATGGCGTGTATCTGGTGCCCGCTTTTGTGGGACTCGGTGCGCCCTATTGGGATCCCAATGCCCGTGGTGCGCTATTTGGTCTGACACGCGGGGCGAATCGTAATCATATTATTCGGGCGGCGTTAGAATCCATCGCTTACCAGAGTAAAGATTTACTCGATGCCATGATCAAAGACAGTGGCGTCAGCCTTAAGCGTTTAAAGGTGGATGGCGGCGCGGTCGCTAATGATTTTTTGATGCAATTTCAAGCCGACATTACCGATGTCGAAGTGTTAAGGCCAAGCGTTTGTGAGACAACCGCTTTGGGTGCGGCATTTTTAGCTGGGTTGGCAGTGGGCTTTTGGGAGAGTGTGATAGAGCTTGAGCACAAAGCCTGTATCGATAAGCATTTTATCCCTAATATCGATGCCCAGACTCGAGTACAGCTATACACAGGTTGGCAGGACGCGGTGGCCAGAACTCGAACTTAAACAATACGCCTTGAGGCGGCATTGGTTTGAGATAAAACTTAATTTGAGGTATCGCATGATTCGAAATCTGGCCTGATTTCAGACATGCTCGATAGTGCTGCTAAAAAGAGGCTAATAAAAAGGCGCTAATCCAATGGGATTGCGCCTTTTCCGTTTTATATCAGTACGGATTTATACTTCTACATCAATGATATGTTGGCTCGGTGGCTTCTTGATTTCTGCGGAATCATCGGTCACTTCAAGTACGACACCTTCTTTTAGTTTTAGCGTTTCGGTTTCATCCGATGCACGGCGTTTCTTATTTTTATTGTTATCTGATTCTTTGCGTCTTTCCCTGACTTTAGTATTGCGGCTTTCTAACGCTGGAGGTAACTGCGACTGCGGTGTTTCATGGCTATCGGGGGCATTTGCGCTTGCGCTGCTGACTTGGTCAACAACCCGTTTAGGGTGAAACACGGCTTTTACTGGCTGTGCCAGCATGGCATAAATGCTATCCAATCCACTCATAACGCCTCCTTGTTATTACACCTCTTAATATGATATCGGCTGAAGTAGGTCAATATTTAGACTATACGCCGTTTAACTTGTTAAGGCGAATAAGGCGAGCCATTAGGTAGCTAGTGCGGGTATAAGGTGAATGTATAGGGATAAAGTGGTTCTTTTGGTGGATTTTACGTGGGATTTTTGATCTTTCTCGCAATCGCGACATTAATATTCAGCCATTAGTAAAAAGATGAACGTCTTTATTTGGAATAAAAATTTAGATTTTTATGCTGATTTCAACTCTTTTTTGACTGTCGAATAAGGATGGACGTAAGTTTGTTTTCTTGCGTTTTTGAGTTTGACGTTATTTCTCGACCCGTAAAATCCCACAAATACAGAAATAATTCCCCATTTTTTTCATCGCAAGCACCTGAAAGCAAAAGGTTGCTGAATATATCGGCGCTATTTATTCCTGTTGTTTCCTCTGTTTAGTCAATCTCTAATGGTTTTTCTTGTCAAAAGTTTGTCGCGAGGTTAAGTGCTCAACATGCGGCTAACCCGCTTGCCGACTGGATTTATAAAAGGATCCCATCCCTTGACAATGCTTGTCGACTGTCCCTAAACTTAGCAGTTGTGGGAAATAGTGGATATTTGTGGATCAAAAATCAAAGGATAGGATGAATTAGCGTGTTTCGTGGAGCCAGTGCTATCAACTTAGATACAAAGGGACGGATCGCTATTCCAGTGCGATACCGCGAACCTTTGCAGCTTGAGCACCAAGGCCGCATCGTGATTACCGTCGATATCCAATCCTCCTGTTTACTCTTGTATCCCATTCACGAATGGGAATTGATCGAAGCTAAGTTGTTGAAGCTTTCAGATACCGATAAAACCCAGAGATCTTTAAAACGCCTGTTACTCGGCTACGCCCACGAAGTGGAGCTCGACAGTAATGGGCGCATATTACTGCCGCCACCGTTAAGGCAATATGCCAATTTAGATAAGCGCATCATGCTGGTGGGGCAATTGAATAAATTTGAGCTGTGGGATGAGCAATCTTGGCTGCAGCAAATTGATGAATGTCAGGAAACGATTCGAAGTGAGGATCTCGTTAATAATGAGCGCCTCGCGGATTTTTCACTTTAACGAGTCGTGATAACTAAATAAGAAGAGAGTAATGAGTCAAGAATTTGCCCATTTATCCGTACTGCTAGCAGAAACGGTTGGCGGTTTAAACATCAAAGACGATGGCATCTATATCGATGGCACGTTCGGCCGCGGTGGTCATTCAAGACAAGTATTACAACAACTCGGTGAACATGGTCGATTGATCGCCATCGACCGCGATCCTCAAGCGATTGAAGCGGCCAAACAATTTGCTGACGATCCACGCTTTCAAATCGTGCATGGTGGCTTTGGTCAATTAGCCGATTATGTCGAAGAGCTTGGGCTTGTGGGCAAAATTGATGGCGTATTACTCGATTTAGGTGTGTCTTCACCCCAGCTAGACGATGCTGAACGCGGTTTTAGTTTTTTGCGCGATGGTCCACTCGATATGCGTATGGATAACAGCCAAGGCCAAACGGCTGCGCAATGGTTGGCTCGTGCCGAAATTGAAGATATGGCTTGGGTATTTAAAACTTACGGTGAAGAGAAAAATGCTCGCCATATTGCCCGTTGTATTGCTGCCGATCGTGAGAAAACGCCGTTTTTACGTACTAAAGATTTAGCCGATTTAATTGCGCGTATCACTAAAAATAAAGAACGCAATAAACACCCTGCGACTCGGGTGTTTCAAGCGATCCGCATTTATATCAATAGTGAATTAGATCAAATTGATCAGGCTCTTGAAGGAGCCGTCAATGTGCTCGCTCCCCAAGGACGCTTGTCGGTCATCAGTTTTCATTCTTTAGAAGATCGTATCGTGAAGCGTTTTATTCGTCGTCATAGCCAAGGCGAAAGTGTACCGCACGGTTTTCCGGTTACTGAAGATCAAATTAACAAGTCGCGTAAGTTACGTGCCGTGGGCAAGGCGATTATGCCATCCGACGAAGAAATCGAACGCAATGCCAGAGCTCGCAGCTCAGTGTTACGCATTGCCGAGCGTTTAGATTACTAAGGGGCGCACTGTGAGTAAGCCCTCGATTAATCTGCCACGGATCGTTTTACATGATTTATGGCTGCACAAATGGATCTTGTTATTAGCCTTGCTTGTGCTGAGTAATGCGGTTGCCGTGGTTTATAGCAGCCATGTTAGCCGTCAACTGACAACCCAGTGGGACCAGTTACTGCAGGAGCGAGATAGATTAGATATTGAGTGGCGCAATTTATTATTAGAAGAGCAATCGCAGACTGAGCACAGTCGTATTACGCGTATTGCCTCTAAGGAACTCAACATGAGTCGTCCGTTACCCAGCGAAGAAGTTGTGGTAAAGGTGCCGTGAGTATAGGGAAGATATGACTAGGCAAGCGAAAATCAAACGGGTAAGCAAACCGCAAAAACCTCAATTGATCCACTGGCGTTTATACGTAGTGGTCGGGTTTGTGTGTGCGTTGTTTTGCAGCCTAGTGGGACGCGCAGCTTACATTCAAATTATCGAGCCCGACAAATTACGTCACGAAAGTGACATGCGAACATTGCGGACCACTAGTCGTGAAGTGCAGCGTGGCTTGATCACCGACCGTAATGGCGACATGTTGGCCGTGAGCGTACCTGTACGAGCCGTCTGGGCCGATCCAAAACAAGTCAATGATAGTAATGGTTTTGCCGATATGCGCCGCTGGCAAGCCTTAGCCGATGTGTTGCATGAGCCCCTCGAAGATTTGTTAGAGCGAGTGCGCAGTAACCCCACCAAACGCTTCACCTACTTGAAACGCCAAATTACCCCTGCGGTTGCGGACTATATTACTCAGCTTAAATTACCCGGTGTATTTCTAAAGTCTGAATCTCGCCGTTATTATCCTGGTGGTGAAATTACAGCTCAGTTAATCGGCATCACTAACATAGATGATGTTGGGATTGAAGGTGTTGAAAATGCTTACAATAGTTGGTTAACAGGTACGCCTTCCAAACAAAAAGTGCGTAAGTCACGCGATGGTCATGTCGTCGAGCGTCTGGATATAGTGCAGGAAGGTGAGAGCCCTAACGATCTCGTGCTGAGTATCGATCATAGGATCCAACAATTAGCCTATCGCGAACTAAAACGCACCACTGAGATGAACCAAGCGACTTCGGGTTCGATTGTCGTCCTCGACATTCACACGGGTGAAGTCTTGGCTATGGTGAATACGCCTTCGTATAACCCCAATGCGCGCGACAATCTGCAAACCTTCAGAATGCGTAACCGTGCTATGACAGATACCTTTGAGCCGGGTTCGACCATTAAGCCATTTGTGGTAGCCGCAGCGCTTGAAGCTGGCACAGTTAAATCGACCGATATTATTGCCACTTCACCGGGTTGGATGCGTTTAGGTGGTCGCCAAGTACGTGACCCCGCGAACTACGGCGATATGAGTTTGGCGCGTATTTTGGCTAAATCCAGTAACGTCGGCATCAGTAAATTGGCTTTGTCTATTCCGGTGCAGCAACTGCTCGGCACTTATCAATCCATGGGACTTGGCAGTTTTTCGGGAATTAACCTCACGGGTGAAAGCGCTGGCTTGATTCAAGATCGCCACCGTTGGTCAGACTTTGAACGTGCCACCTTGTCCTTCGGTTACGGCTTAACGGCAACAACACTTCAACTTGCGCGTATGTACGCCACCTTAGGCAATGGCGGCACTTTGTTCCCTGTCTCGATAATGAAACTGAAAAAGCCACCTGTCGGTGAGCGAGTCATTTCTGAAAATGTGGCCCACGATGTGATGCAAATGCTAGTCGGCGTAACGGAAAAAGGTGGCACTGGCACCTTAGCGCACATCGACGGTTATCCAGTTGCAGGTAAGTCTGGCACAAGTCGTAAGGCAGTTGCTGGTGGCTATGGTGATGATTATGTTGCTTTATTTGCGGGTGTTGCTCCTGCGAATAATCCTAGATTAGCGATAGTGGTGGTAGTGAACGAGCCTAAGGGCGATCTCTATTATGGTGGTTCAGTGGCGGGGCCTGCATTTGCCAAAGTCATGTCTGGCGCACTGCAAATGTTAAACGTTGAACCCATTACCGATAAAGAACAAGTGCAATTGGCGGGAATCGCCGCTGGGAGAGCAGAATGATGTTATTACGGGATTTGCTAGCGCCTTGGCTACATTATGCTGGCGCGCAGTCCTTCAATGATCTGACCTTAGATAGCCGCGCAATACGTCGCGGCGATGTGTTTTTGGCGCTGCCAGGACATAAAGTCGATGGCAGACAGTTTATTGAAAAAGCCTTAGATTTAGGTGCAGCAGGCGTATTAGTTCACACGGATGATGCTGACCAACATGGCAAAGTGTTGCTGGGCGATAATGCCGAGCACGGTGTACAGATTTATTTCTTTCAGTTAAGTCGTCAGGTATCGGCAATTGCCGCCCAGCGTTATCCCTTAGCGCACAAGTCTGCCGTTATGCCATCCCTTGGGGTTATCGGCATTACCGGAACTAACGGTAAAACCTCTACGAGTCAACTCATTGCACAACTGGTGACTTCATTGGGGCGCAAAGCCGCCGTCATGGGCACCCTTGGCAATGGTCTCTGGGGCGAGCTTGTTGATAGTGGTAACACCACAGCTGATGCGATTACCTTAATGCGTCAGTTGCATGAGTTTGAAGCCCAAGGCGCGAGTGTCTGCGCCATGGAAGTGTCGAGTCACGGCTTAGTGCAAGGCCGCGTCGACGCAGTACCATTTGATGTTGCCGTGTTCACTAATCTGACTCGCGATCACCTCGATTACCACGGCGATATGGAAAGCTATGCCGCCGCTAAACAAAGCCTATTTCGTTTCAGCACGTTAGGTCACGGTTTATTGAATCTCGACGATGCAGTTGGCGTGTCTTGGTTGACTGAGCTTAAGCCTGTGCCTGCGCAGATTTGGGGTTTTAGCATTGAAGGTCATCAAGGTGCGGCTTTTTATACCAAAAATGCCAAGTTTGACGATCAAGGTGTCAGTGCAACCTTAGTCTGGCCCGAGGGCGAAACTCAAATTCACTCTCCACTACTTGGTGCCTTTAATCTTTCTAACTTACTCGCGGCGCTCTCAGCCTTGTATCTGCAAGGTTTTGATATGAAAGCGTTAGCCGAGCAAGTGCAATACCTAACGCCTGTCGCAGGTCGTATGGAGCGTTTCACAACTGCGAATAACATCACCTTAGTGGTCGATTATGCCCATACACCCGATGCGATTGAACAAGCGTTAAACGCGCTACGTCGCCATTGTGCCGGTGATTTATGGTGCGTATTTGGCTGTGGTGGCGACCGTGATAAGGGTAAGCGTCCTTTGATGGGCCAAGCTGCTGAACAGTTTGCCGACCGCATTATGGTGACCAGCGACAATGCGCGCAGTGAAGACCCCGCGCAAATTATTACCGATATTATCCAAGGGCTTGCAACACCAGAGCAGGCATTGACTGAGGTTGACCGTATCGCAGCAATTAAAGAGGTTGTGGCATTGGCTAAACCTGGCGATGTGATCTTGCTTGCGGGCAAGGGCCACGAAACTTACCAAGAGGCGGCAGGTGTGCGTCATGATTATGATGAACGCGCCCTGGCACGCCAGTTATCGGAGCAATCAAGATGATCCCTCTTTCACTCGAGACTCTAAGTCAACACTATCATGGATGTGTATTGGCACACCGGTCATTGGAGCAATCAAGATGATCCCTCTTTCTCTCGAGACTCTAAGTCAACACTTAGGCGTGCATCGAGTCGGTGACGACGTCACCATCCAAGATTTAAGCAGTGATAGCCGCAAAATCGGCGCTGCAACCCTGTTTGTTTCCTTAAAGGGTGAGCGCTTTGACGGCCATGATTTTGCAGCTACAGCTATTGCGAACGGCGCAGCGGCGTTAATGGTTGAGCGCGAGTTAGCCTTTGATATTCCGCAGCTGATTGTGCCCGATTGCCAAAAAGCTATGGGCGCGATTGGTGCTTATGTTCGTGACCAGATCAATCCGATTTGTGTTGCTTTGACTGGCTCAAACGGCAAAACCAGCGTGAAGGAAATGATCGCGACCATTCTGTCGGCAAAGCATCAAATCCTCTATACCGCTGGCAATTTTAATAATGAGATTGGTGTGCCGCTCACTTTGCTGCGTTTAACGCCAGCGGATGAGTTTGGGATATTCGAGCTCGGCGCTAACCATAAAGGTGAAATCGATTACACCTCGGGACTCGTGCGTCCAAACGTCGCGCTGGTGAATAACGTCGGCAGCGCCCATTTAGAAGGATTTGGATCACAAGCAGGTGTCGCACAGGCGAAGTCAGAGATTTTTAATCATCTGCAGGCCGATGGCACTGCCATCATTAACGCCGATGATGCCTTCGCTGATTTTATGAGCGTTAAGGCAAGACCTTATAAGCAACTGAGCTTCTCCCAGCAAGATGGCGCCGCTAAACGTCATATCGACGTGATAGCGACAGGCCATAAGACTAATGCGGATGGTTGCTATCGTTTTATGCTCAATTATTTAGGTGAATCTTGCCAAGTGGTATTGCCGTTGGCGGGTCGTCATCAAGTGAGTAATGCACTCGCCGCTGCAAGTGTTTGTATTGCTTTGGGATTGAGTTTGACTGAAATATCTGAAGGCTTGAGCCAATTAACGCCAGTGAAAGGACGTATGCAGCCGAGTCAATTGGGACGCGTGCGTCTAATCGACGATAGCTATAACGCAAATCCTGTGTCCGTTGGCGCTGCTATCGCTTGGTTAAAGGAAATTTCTGAAAATCGCTGTCTGGTACTGGGAGATTTAGGAGAATTAGGCGACAATGCGCCCCTTTTACACGCTGAACTAGGACAACTGGCCAAGCAACAGGGGATTGATGCCTTGTTTTGTACCGGAACTTTAAGTCAGCACACGAGCCAAGCTTTCGGTGCTGAGCACTATGACAGTGTGGCGACGTTAGTAGAAAAACTTATAAAGCATATAAACCAGTTGCCGGGACAGGTAACGGTTCTCGTTAAAGGTTCACGTAGCGCCGCCATGGAGCGGGTCGTGGATGGCCTAACAGTAGCCTTCGGGCGTGGGGAGTTAGTGTAAATGCTGGTATATCTGGCCGAGTATTTAACCCGTTTTCATACCGGGTTTAACGTGTTTTCCTATGTGACATTTCGAGCCATTTTAGGCTTATTGACCGCATTGGTTTTTAGCTTATGGTTTGGCCCTAAACTGATTGAACGTTTGCAATTACTGCAAATTGGTCAGGTTGTGCGTAACGATGGTCCAGAATCACATTTTAGTAAGCGTGGCACGCCGACTATGGGTGGCTTGCTGATATTGGCTGCTATTTTCATCAGCGTGTTGCTGTGGGGCGATCTCGGTAGCCGCTATGTGTGGGTCATGCTGTTTGTGCTCGGCAGTTTCGGTTTGATCGGCTTTATCGACGATTACCGCAAAGTGGTGCGTAAAGACACTAAAGGCTTGATCGCGCGCTGGAAGTACATTCTGCAATCTTTGGCTGCGCTGCTTATTGCTTTTTTCCTGTATGCCACGGCGGCCAATCCAGGTGAAACCCAGTTAGTGGTGCCTTTCTTTAAAGACGTGATGCCGCAACTCGGCGCCGTATTTATCGTATTGGCGTATTTCACTATTGTGGGTTCGAGCAATGCGGTGAACTTAACCGACGGCCTCGACGGTTTGGCGATTATGCCGACGGTAATGGTCGCGGCGGCGTTTGCGTTGATTGCTTATTTGTCGGGTCACGCTCAGTTTGCGAATTACTTACATATCCCGCATTTACCCGGTTCGGGTGAGTTAGTGATCGTCTGTACCGCCATTGTCGGTGCGGGTCTGGGCTTTTTGTGGTTCAACACTTACCCTGCGCAAGTCTTCATGGGCGATGTGGGTTCACTGTCATTAGGTGCTGCACTTGGCACGATTGCAGTGCTCGTTCGCCAAGAGATTTTGTTAGTGATTATGGGCGGCGTGTTCGTGATGGAAACCCTGTCAGTGATTCTGCAGGTGGGTTCGTACAAGTTACGCGGCCAGCGTATTTTCCGCATGGCGCCGATCCACCATCACTATGAGTTAAAAGGTTGGCCTGAACCTCGAGTGATAGTGCGTTTTTGGATTATCTCGATATTCCTCGTCTTACTTGGCTTAGCCACGTTGAAGTTAAGGTAATTGGTTATGCAAAATCAGTATTCACACATAGTGTTAGGTTTAGGGGCAACGGGCTTGTCCGTGGTGCGCTATTTGTGTGGAAAGGGCATTACGCCATTGGTGATGGACAGTCGTCGGCAGCCTCCGGGTGCTGAAACGTTAGCAACGTCTTTTCCTGATGTGAAGCTGATTTCTGGCGGATTCGATTGCCGTTATCTTGTGCAAGCGACGCAGATCATTATTAGTCCCGGCATTGCTACTTATACCCCAGAGGTGCGTGCCGCTGTGGATATGGGCATTGAGGTGATTGGCGATGTGGAGCTATTTGCCCTTGAGATTGCTGACCGTAAACCTTGTGTGATTGGTATTACTGGCTCTAACGGAAAATCGACTGTCACTACGCTTGTGGGCGAAATGGCAAGGGAAGCGGGTATCGCCGTTGCCGTTGGTGGGAATATTGGTGTGCCTGCGCTGGATCTACTGCATGAAAATGCCGACTTATTTGTGCTTGAGTTGTCGAGCTTTCAATTGGAAACCACCCACAGTCTTAAGTGTGTGGTGGCGACCTGTTTGAATATCAGCGAAGACCACATGGACAGATACAGCGACATTGATGCCTACCGCGAGGCTAAATTACGCTTATACAAACAAACCCGTGCCGTACTCTTTAATCGTGACGATAAACTGACCGTACCGCCAGAACCAATGAACCAAAATAGTTTTGGTTTAGCTGCGCCAGAAGCGGACGAATGGGGCATCAGCGACAGCAAGATTTATCACGGCAGCAGCGAAATAATGCCGATCACTGAAGTCTCGCTGATTGGCAGTCATAACCATGCCAACCTACTTGCGGCGATGGCGCTTGTGGATGTCGTGGGTGTCGATAAGCACGTTATGGCAAAAGTGGCGCGTACTTTTACTGGCTTATCCCATCGCTGTGAAGTGGTTGGTGTTAAGAATGGCGTGACCTATGTCAATGACTCTAAAGCGACAAATGTCGGTGCCACAGTCGCCGCGCTCGATGGCTTGAGTGACCACTTAGGCGATATTATTTTGATTGCTGGCGGTGACGGTAAAGGGGCTGATTTTAAGCCTTTAGCTGTGGCTTTAGCTAAAGTGACACACCTCATCACCTTAGGCCGCGATGGTAAAAAGATTGCTGCATTGAAAGACGGCTCGATAAGAGTCGACACTATGGCTGCTGCGGTAGCGAAAGCCGCTGAATTGGCAACCTCTGGTGATATCGTTTTATTATCGCCAGCCTGCGCCAGTTTAGATATGTACAGTAACTTCATGGCTCGAGGTGATGATTTTAGAAACCTCGTGGGACAACTTAATGGCGAGTGATGCAAGACAACTTAGCCTATTTGGGCGTTTGCGTTTAGCAATACCCAATTGGCAACGTGATACCGAAGTTCCGGGCGTGCAATTGTACGACCGTGCTTTGCTCGCGGCTGTGTTGTCTTTGATTAGCTTCGGCTTTGTAATGGTGATGTCAGCCTCTATGCCTGAAGCGCAAACGCTCACGGGGAACCCATTTTATTTTATGACTCGCCATGTGGGTTATTTAGTGGGTTGCTTATTCATTGCGGCATTTGTGCTAAGAGTAGAGATGCAGACTTGGCAGCGCTGGAGCCCCATGTTGTTGTTGATTGTGGGTTTGATGTTGTTGGCTGTATTGGTGGTTGGCACTACGGTAAACGGTGCAACGCGTTGGTTATCCATAGGCCCTATTCGTATCCAGGTGGCGGAAGTCGCTAAATTTGCCTTCGCCATCTATATGGCGGGTTACTTAGTGAGGCGTCATCAGGAAGTGCGCGAGAATGCTAAAGGCTTCTATAAGCCGATTGCAGTATTTGCGATTTACGCTGTGCTGATTTTGATGCAGCCCGACTTAGGTACTGTGGTGGTGCTATTTGTTGGAACGGTTGGTTTATTGTTCTTAGCCGGTGCGCGTTTACTCGATTTCTTTGCCTTGATTTTTGCGGGCGTATTGGCGTTCGTGGCCCTAGTACTATTGGAACCGTATCGTATCCGCCGAGTGACCTCCTTTATGGATCCTTGGCAAGATCCCTTCGGTAGCGGTTACCAGTTGACTCAATCTTTGATGGCCTATGGTCGAGGTGATTGGTTTGGCCAAGGGCTCGGAAATAGTATTCAAAAATTAGAATATTTACCCGAAGCGCACACAGACTTTATCTTTGCCGTGATCGGGGAAGAATTGGGCTTTATCGGCATTATCGCTGTGTTATCTGTGCTGCTATTTGTGGCGCTGAGATCGATTCGTTTAGGTAATTTGTGTTTAGCCATGGATAAGCCATTTGAAGGTTATTTAGGTTATGCCATCGGAATTTGGATTTGTTTCCAGACTGTGGTGAATGTCGGCGCGAGTATCGGCATGTTGCCAACCAAAGGGCTGACATTACCTTTTATCAGTTACGGTGGTAGTAGTTTATGGGTCATGACTGCGGCAGCTATGATGTTGTTGCGCATTGATTACGAGCGGCGCATGACATTAGTTCAGGCCGTGCAAGGGAGATTGAAGTGATGACTCCAATAGGAAAACGTATTTTAGTCATGGCGGGTGGTACGGGAGGACATGTGTTCCCGGCACTGGCGGTGGCTAAGTATTTAGCTCAACAGGGTTGGCAAGTGCGTTGGTTAGGCACGGCAGATCGTATGGAGGCGCGTTTAGTGCCCCAGTATGGATTTGATATTGATTTCATTGATATCAAAGGTGTGCGCGGTAATGGTTTGATCAGAAAACTCGCGGCGCCCTTTAAAGTGGTGCGTTCAATATTGCAGGCTAAGGCCGTGATTGCTGAGTTTAAACCCGATGTGGTCCTTGGCATGGGCGGATTCGCCAGTGGCCCAGGTGGTGTTGCGGCAAGATTAGCCGGTATTCCACTGGTGCTGCATGAACAAAATGCTATCCCAGGGATGACAAACAAGTTGTTGTCGCGGATTGCGACGCAAGTGTTATGCGCTTTTAAAAATACCTTTACCACAGTGAAGGCCAAGGTCGTTGGTAATCCGATTCGCCAAGAACTGATTGCCTTAGGTGCAGAACCTAAGCATGAGGCTGATAAAGCCTTAAAAGTGCTCGTGGTCGGTGGCAGCCTTGGCGCCAAAGTATTTAACGATCTTATGCCAGAAGCGGTCGCGATACTGAGTCAGCAGCAGTCTGTGACGGTTTGGCATCAAGTGGGTAAAGATAATCTTACGGGCGTGAAGGCGGCATATCAGCAACAAGGACAAGATGGTGGCGTGAATATCGCTGAGTTTATCGACGATATGGAAGCCGCCTATCGCTGGGCTGATGTGGTATTGTGCCGAGCTGGCGCCTTGACTGTGTCTGAGTTAGCAGCGGTGGGGCTACCGAGTATTCTGGTACCTTATCCCCATGCAGTGGATGATCACCAAACCCGTAACGCTCAAGTATTGGTTGAGGCTGGCGCAGCTTTCCTATTGCCACAGGCCATCTTGGATGTGAATAAACTGGCGAACAAATTACAGTTGCTCGCCAATGACAGAACAGAATTAGCCCGTATGGGCCAAAGAGCGAGAGACGTTGCGGTACTGGATGCGACTGAACAAGTTGCCGCAGTGTGCATCAGCCTTGCTGAGAAAGGATAAGCATGACTAAGACAGAAAGATACGCACAACTGAGAAGCATGATCCCAGAAATGCGCCGTATTAAGCGTATTCACTTCGTCGGCATTGGCGGCGCGGGCATGGGCGGGATCGCCGAAGTGTTAGTGAACGAAGGCTATCAGGTGAGTGGTTCGGATATTGCGCAAAATGCCGTGACCGACAGATTGTGTTTACTCGGAGCCAAGATCCAAATTGGTCATGCCGCTGAAAACGTGCAGCAAGTGGATGTGGTCGTCATATCAACCGCGATTAATCTGGAAAATCCAGAAATCCTTGCCGCTAAAGAATTACGTATTCCTATTGTGCGTCGTGCTGAGATGTTAGCCGAGTTGATGCGTTATCGACATGGTGTCGCGATTGCGGGCACCCATGGTAAAACCACGACAACGAGCCTTATCGCCAGCGTTTATGGCCAAGCTGGGCGGGACCCAACCTTTGTGATTGGTGGCTTGCTCAACAGTGCCGGTACCAATGCCAGATTAGGCACCAGCCGTTATTTGATTGCCGAAGCCGATGAGAGTGATGCGAGCTTTTTGCATTTGCAGCCTATGGTCAGTGTGGTGACCAACATCGAAGCCGATCATATGGATACTTATGGCGGTGATTTTGAAAAACTGAAATCGACTTTTGTGGATTTTCTACACAACTTGCCGTTCTACGGTGTCGCTGTGGTGTGCATTGATGATGCCGTCGTGCGTGAGATTCTGCCGCGTATTGGCCGTAAACACGTGACCTATGGTTTCAGTGATGATGCGGACGTGCAAGCACTTAATTTTAGCCAGCAAGGTCATCAGTGCCGTTTTACTGTCAGACGTAAAGCTAAAGAAGATCTCGATCTGGTGTTGAATTTACCGGGTCAACATAATGTGCTCAATGCGTTAGCTGCCATTACGGTGGCGACTGAAGATGAAATCGACGATAACGCTATTACTCAGGCTTTAGTGGAGTTCCAAGGTATAGGGCGTCGTTTCCAGCATTTAGGCAAATTCGCCACGCCGAAGGGCGAAGTCATGTTAGTGGATGATTATGGTCATCATCCCAGCGAAGTTGCGGCGACCATTAAAGCTGCGCGCGCAGGATGGCCTGATAGACGTTTGGTCATGGCGTATCAGCCGCACAGATACACTCGTACCCGTGATTTGTATGAGGATTTTGTGGAAGTGTTATCACAAGTGGATTGCTTATTGTTACTCGATATTTATAGTGCGGGTGAAGCGCCGATCACAGGTGCGGATGGTCGCGCATTATGTCGTTCAATTCGCTTGCGTGGTCAGCTAGATCCGATCTTTATCGCAAGCCCAGATCTGCTTGCAGAAGTGCTGCCCGATGTATTGCAGGACGGGGATTTATTACTCACCCAAGGTGCGGGTAATATTGGCGCACTGTCACGACAGTTAGCGTCGTCTGGATTAGGGTTTGCTGTGGTGGAATTACCTGCGCAAGCAAGCTGATCTTTAGCGCTTGATCTGCGAGAAAAAGGAAATTTTGACCAAAGGATTTTGGTCTATATAATGGCCGGTTTTCTGTGGTTTTTAATGGGTGTCGTTAAAGGTGGGATGAAGCGTGTCTTGGAGTGATAAGAGGCGGCACTGGCGGGCAAGAATGTCACGGTTTAATTGGTATCAATGGAGCGGGGCTGGCTTTTTATTCTTCATCGTAGCCAGTTTTGTATTTGGTGGCTATCAGTTACATAAATTTTTGAATGATGCCAGCAACTTGCCGATTGAGGCCGTTGCCATCAAAGGTGAGCGGGTTTACACCACAGATAAAGATATACAAGTAGCACTACAGCATTTAATGCAGCGCAGTTTTTTTAGTGCTGACATTACCTTAGTGCAGCAGGCGTTAGAAGCTTTACCTTGGGTGTATCGCGCATCGGTAAGGCGTGAGTGGCCAGCGAAACTCAGGGTGTATTTGCAAGAGCAACAACCCGCAGCTCATTGGAATGGTGACTTGTGGTTGAACGTGCATGGAGAAGTATTCGAAGCGCCATCGCACCCAGAGCTTGAGCATTTACCGCAGTTATCTGGACCAAATGATATGGGCCTTGAGGTGTTGACTGTCTATGCACAGATCAACTCCCTACTAAAGATTAATGGCTTTACCTTAGCCAGTTTGAATTTAACGCCACGACATGCGTGGCACGCGACCCTTGGAAACGGTATCGTTTTAGATTTGGGTCGAGAAGATAAAATTGCACGGATACAACGATTTATTACTGTTTATCCGGTTTTGGCGAAACAAGAGAAATCCGTTGCCAGAGTAGATTTGCGCTACGACACAGGGTTGGCCGTAGGCTGGGGCGATGCACAAACAAGAGAGCCGATAATTAATGATCAAAAACCAAGATAGAAACCTTATCGTCGGATTGGACATAGGAACCTCTAAGGTCGCAGTGATCATAGGCGAAGTTCTGCCCGATGGCGAAATTAGCATAGTCGGCCTTGGTAACCATCCCTCAAGGGGAATGGATAAAGGTGGCGTGAACGATTTAGATTCGATAGTTCGCAGTGTGCAACGTGCGCTCGATCAAGCGGAATTAATGGCGGATTGCCAAGTTTCATCGGTTTACTTGAGTATTTCGGGCAAACACATCGCCTGCCAAAATGAAAACGGCATGGTATCGATCAATGATGAAGAAGTGACACAGGAAGATGTTGATAACGTGATCCATACGGCTCGCTCGGTGAAGATCCCGACCGAACGTCGCATTTTACACGTGCTGCCGCAGGAATATGCAATCGACGTTCAAGACGGTATTCGCAGCCCAATCGGTATGTCCGGTATGCGTATGGAGGCCAAGGTACACATAGTGACCTGCGCCAATGATATGGCGAAGAATATTACTAAGAGTGTTGAGCGTTGTGGCCTTAAGGTTGACGACTTAGTGTTTTCGGGGATTGCCTCAGCCGATGCTGTGTTGACCTTCGATGAGAAAGATTTAGGTGTATGTATCGTCGATATCGGCGGTGGCACTACGGATATCGCGGTATATACCAATGGCGCCTTGCGTCATTGTGCGGTTGTACCGGTTGCTGGTAACCAAGTGACGAACGACATTGCGAAGATTTTCCGCACGCCATCGTCACATGCTGAACAAATTAAAGTGCAGTTCGCCTGTGCTCGCAGTTCTATGGTGAGCCGCGAAGACAGTATTGAAGTGCCATCGGTAGGTGGTCGTCCATCGCGGAGCATGTCACGTCACACGCTCGCCGAAGTGGTTGAACCAAGATACCAAGAGCTGTTTGAGCTTGTGCTTAAAGAGTTGAAAGACAGTGGGTTAGAAGATCAAATCGCCGCAGGTATTGTGCTCACAGGTGGCACAGCGTCGATTCAAGGTGTGGTCGATATTGCGGAAGCGACTTTTGGCATGCCAGTTCGCGTAGCATCACCGCTACCGATCAAAGGTTTATATGAATACGTGGACCAGTCTATTTACTCCACAGGAGTCGGACTGCTTCATTACGGCGCACGACGGGTGATCGAACGTCAGTTCGAACGTCCTGAGCGCCAAGGGGTAACTAGCGCTTGGAATCGGGTCCAAAGCTGGTTTAAGGGCGAATTTTAATTTTCATAACGCAGGCAACACGGAGATCAGACAATGTTTGAGATCATGGATACTCACTCAGACGACGCGGTGATTAAAGTCATCGGCGTTGGCGGCGGCGGCGGTAACGCTGTCGAACATATGGTCAAACACAACATTGAAGGTGTTGAGTTTATCGTTACCAATACAGACGCTCAGGCCCTGAGAAAATCAGGCGCTGGCTCAACAATTCAATTAGGACGCGATGTCACTAAAGGTCTTGGAGCAGGGGCAAACCCAGATGTGGGTCGTGCTGCAGCTGAAGAAGACCGCGAAAACATTCGCGCGGCAATCAAAGGTTCTGACATGATCTTTATCGCTGCCGGTATGGGCGGTGGTACAGGTACAGGTGCTGCACCTGTTGTGGCTCAAATCGCACGCGAAGAAGGTATTCTGACCGTTGCGGTTGTGACTAAGCCTTTCCCATTCGAAGGGAAAAAACGTATGGCTTACGCTGAGCAAGGCATTGCCGAGCTGGCTAAGCACGTGGATTCGTTAATCACGATTCCGAACGAAAAATTATTAAAAGTATTGGGCCGTGGTACTTCTTTACTCGATGCGTTTGCCGCAGCGAATAATGTGTTACTAGGTGCGGTACAAGGTATTGCCGAGCTTATCACTCGTCCTGGTCTGATTAACGTCGACTTCGCCGACGTGAAGACTGTGATGTCTGAAATGGGTAATGCCATGATGGGTACTGGCGTCGCTCGCGGTGAAGACCGCGCTGAAGAAGCGGCCGAAGCTGCTGTTGCCAGCCCATTATTAGAAGACATCGACTTAGCCGGTGCGCGTGGTGTGTTAGTTAACATTACTGCGGGTATGGACATGAGTATCGAAGAGTTCGAAACTGTTGGTAACCACGTTAAGGCTTACGCCTCTGACAACGCGACTGTGGTTGTTGGTGCTGTCATCGACCCTGAAATGAGTGATGAGCTGCGTGTAACGGTTGTTGCGACCGGTATTGGTGCTGAAAAGCGTCCTGATATCCAATTGGTTTCTAAACCTGCACCTCGTCCAGAGCCTGTAGTTGTTGAACCAAAAGTCGAAGCCTATGTCGAAGAAGCTGCACATGTGAACTATGCAGCGCCAAAAGGCAACGTGTTGCCAGCGGCACCGCAGCCAGCTCCTACGCCTGCACCATCGACAAAGCATGAATTGGATTATCTTGATATTCCAGCATTTTTGCGTAAGCAAGCCGACTAGCGAGAGCGTTTGAGTCCAGCGTAATATGTGAGGTGTTGTTCGTTTTGGGCAATACCACAACATAGCTGCATTTGTGTGACATAATAAAGTTATGTTATTATGTTGAACCAGTGCGGCTCGATTTGCCGACGCTGAGTGTACAAATATTAGGCTTTATAATTGGCATATAAACGGGTAACTGAATGATATTTCAACGAACTGTTCAGAAAATGGTGAAAACAACTGGTGTCGGATTGCATTCTGGCAACAAGGTCACTTTGAGCATTATGCCCGCGCCCGTTAATTCAGGGATCGTACTCGTGCGCACCGATTTGAGTCCTGCCGTCGCCATCCCAGCGAAGGCGGAGCAAGTTCGTGAAACCACTATGTGTACGGCACTTGTCAATGACGAAGGTATTCGTATCTCGACCATTGAGCATTTATTTGCAGCTCTTGCGGGTTTAGGCATAGATAACGCTGTAATCGAAGTGGACGCGCCTGAAATTCCTATTATGGATGGCAGTGCAAGCCCATTCGTCTTCTTGTTGCAGTCTGCGGGTATTAAAGAGCAGGCCGCCCCTAAGAAGTACTTAAAGATTAAGCGCCCTGTGCGCGTTGAAGATGGCGATAAATGGGCCGAGTTAAAACCGTTTAAAGGTTTTAGAGTCAATTTTAAAATTGATTTTGCGCACCCAGAAATCGCTCGTAGCCAACAGCATGTGGTGATGGACTTTTCAACTTCTGCTTTCGTGAAAGATATCAGCCGCGCCCGTACTTTTGGGTTTATGCGTGATATCGAATATTTGCGAGCCAACAACCTAGCGTTGGGCGGCAGCATGGAAAACGCTGTTGTACTTGATGAATATCGCGTCCTTAATCCCGACGGCCTGCGTTATGAGGACGAATTTGTTAAGCACAAAATTCTAGATGCGTTTGGTGATTTATATGTGGCTGGGCACGCTATTTTAGGTGAGTTCACTGCGTATAAAACCGGTCATGCGTTGAACAACCAATTGGTGCGTGCTTTACTCGCGCAACAAGATGCGTGGGAGTTGGTCAGCTTCGAAAAAGAAGCCGATGTTCCCGTCAGCTTTACTGTACCAGGTGGCGCTGTATTTGCTTAAAAAGCGGTAAGATTATTTATTACGGCTGGCCAATGAGGCCAGCCGTTTTAGTTTTTCACCCAGTGAACCGCCAATATTTTCCGCTAATGCTGCAATGTGCTCCGCTGCTGCTGGGCTTAATTCTTTATGTCCCTGTTTAGGCTTTGCGTCATACATTGCTAATCTCGGGTTGACTTTAACTTCAATTGCGGTAAGGATTGGGAGCGTTTCTGCTTGAAGCTGGATTAATAGCTTCGGCTTTTGGAAATTAATTCGCGCAGCCCAGGCTGCCGAAGTGGTTTCAACCACAAGAACACCCTGGCGGAAATTAGCGACTTTTAGTTGCTCCGCAACAGGACCTGCAATAATCTGCTTCACATGCTGATCCAGATACATAAGTAGTTCCGCTTTCTCAGCAAGGTCGGGTAATTTTCCCGATTGATGCAGTAATTGGCTGAGATCTTGAGGGGGCTTTTTCATATGATAATAAGATGGCTGAATTAGGCTATGAGTGTAACAGTATTTATTCAAGGTCGGAATGGCGTCACACGCTGGCAGCCCAGTAAACGCTGGTTGCTACTTCCAATACTATTGTTGGCCACTGGGTCCGGTATTTATCAACACAACTCCGCTCGATTTCAAGATCAGCAAGCCAGTGTCGATAACGATCGTCTCGTGCGCGAACAACAAAAGAAACAAGTCTTAGAGCTTAAAAGTGCTACTGAGTCTCAACTGGCTATGCTTGTGACTCATGTTGCACGTATGCAAGCCAAGATCACCCGTCTCGAAGCTTTAGGTCAACAGGTCGCCCAGCAGAATAAGTTGGATGAAGATTTTGATTTTTCATCCGAGGTTGGTGTGGGTGGTTTGAGCGAACTAGGCACTAACATCGAGCTCGGACAGCTTATCGACGATATGGATAAGTTGGCATCACGAATTGACAATAATAATGTTCAGCTTTCACTACTTGAAACAGTGTCATCTAACCACCATATAGATGATGAACGTTATATATCAGGTATCCCGCTCGATAAAGGTTGGTTATCGTCGCCCTACGGATTACGTAATGACCCTTTCAACGGTCGCAGGTCTGTGCATAAGGGGATTGATTTTACCGGTCGAGAAGGAGCTAAAGTTGTTGCGACTGCTGCAGGCGTGGTGACTTTTGCTGGAAATATGTTCGGTTATGGCGAATTGGTTGAAATCGACCATGGTAACGGTTTGCATACGCGTTATGGCCATAATAAAGCTTTGTCAGTGACTGTAGGTGATGTGGTCGCAAAAGGCGATGCTATCGCCAGTATGGGAAGCACTGGGCGCTCAACTGGGGCTCATGTGCATTATGAAGTGTTGCGCGGCGGACAGCAGATAGATCCACAAAAGTTTGTCTACCGCAAAGCAAGTTAATTGAAACATTGGCTTCTAGTTTCCATCATGGACTTGGCCTACAGAGAATAAGTGATTCAGATGTTTGGTAAATTACTGACAAAAGTATTTGGTAGTCGCAACGACCGCACCCTTAAAGGGCTTCAAAAGATCGTTATTAGCATTAACGCATTAGAAGCTGATTATGAAAAATTAACCGATGAAGCATTAAAGGCGAAAACCGCAGAGTTTCGTGAGCGTTTAGCTGCTGGAGCTGCATTAGATAGCATCATGGCTGAAGCCTTTGCTACAGTGCGTGAAGCGTCTAAGCGTGTATTTGATATGCGTCATTTCGACGTACAGTTACTCGGCGGTATGGTACTCGACAGCAACCGTATTGCTGAAATGCGTACGGGTGAAGGTAAAACCTTAACGGCAACCTTACCCGCTTACTTAAACGCATTGACAGGCAAAGGCGTCCACGTGATTACAGTGAACGATTACTTGGCACGTCGTGATGCTGAGAATAACCGCCCACTGTTTGAGTTCCTTGGTTTAACCGTAGGAATCAACGTCGCAGGTATTGGCCAACATGAGAAGAAATCGGCCTATAACGCCGATATCACTTACGGGACCAACAACGAGTTTGGTTTCGATTATCTGCGCGATAACATGGCGTTTTCACCGCAAGAACGGGTCCAACGTCCGTTGCACTACGCCCTAATCGATGAAGTGGATTCAATCTTAATCGACGAGGCGCGTACGCCGCTGATCATTTCTGGCGCCGCCGAAGATAGCTCTGAGCTATACATCAAGATCAACACCCTGATCCCTAATCTTATCCGTCAAGATAAAGAAGATACGGAAGAGTTTGTGGGTGAGGGCGACTACAGTATCGATGAAAAAGCCAAACAAGTGCATTTCACCGAGCGTGGTCAAGAAAAAGTAGAAAACCTGCTGATCGAGCGCGGCATGTTAGCCGAAGGCGACTCACTCTATTCTGCTGCAAATATTTCCCTATTACACCACGTCAACGCGGCGCTTCGTGCGCACACGCTGTTTGAACGTGATGTGGATTACATAGTACAAGACAACGAAGTCATCATAGTCGATGAACACACGGGTCGTACTATGCCAGGTCGTCGTTGGTCAGAAGGCTTACATCAAGCCGTCGAAGCCAAAGAAGGCGTGCATATTCAAAACGAAAACCAAACATTGGCTTCAATTACCTTCCAGAACTACTTCCGTCAATACGAGAAGCTGGCAGGTATGACAGGTACAGCCGACACTGAAGCGTTTGAATTCCAACACATCTATGGATTAGACACAGTCGTTGTGCCGACTAACCGTCCAATGGTGCGTAAGGATATGGCGGATTTGGTTTATCTGACCGCTGATGAAAAATATCAAGCCATCATTAAAGACATTAAAGATTGCCGTGAACGTGGTCAGCCAGTATTGGTGGGTACAGTCTCAATCGAACAGTCTGAATTGCTAGCGCGCTTAATGGTGCAGGAAAAGATCCCGCACGAAGTTTTAAATGCTAAATTCCACGAACGAGAAGCTGAAATCGTCGCGCAAGCTGGCCGTACTGGCTCTGTGACTATTGCGACGAACATGGCAGGTCGTGGTACCGATATCGTGCTTGGCGGCAACTGGAACATGGAAATCGATGAACTCGATAATCCAACAGCAGAGCAAAAAGCTAAGATCAAAGCCGATTGGCAAATTCGTCATGATGAAGTTGTTGCTGCGGGTGGTTTACATATCCTAGGTACAGAACGTCACGAATCACGCCGTATCGATAACCAGTTACGTGGTCGTGCGGGTCGTCAAGGTGACGCGGGTTCATCACGCTTCTACCTGTCGATGGAAGATAGCTTAATGCGTATCTTTGCCTCGGATCGTGTCTCTGGCATGATGAAAAAGCTGGGAATGGAAGAAGGCGAAGCGATCGAGCATCCATGGGTGTCTCGCGCAATCGAAAACGCTCAACGTAAAGTTGAAGCCCGTAACTTCGATATCCGTAAGCAATTACTCGAATTTGATGACGTCGCTAACGATCAACGCCAAGTGGTTTACGCCCAGCGCAATGAGTTGATGGATGCGGAAAGTATTGAAGATACTATCCAAAACATCCAAGACGATGTGATTGGCGCAGTAATCGATCAGTATATTCCACCGCAATCAGTAGAAGAACTGTGGGATATCCCAGGTTTAGAGCAACGTCTACACCAAGAATTTATGCTCAAATTACCTATTCAGGAATGGTTAGATAAAGAAGACGATCTGCATGAAGAGAGTCTACGTGAGCGTATTATTACTGCTTGGGGCGATGCGTATAAGGCAAAAGAAGAAATGGTTGGCGCGCAAGTGCTACGCCAGTTCGAGAAAGCCGTTATGCTGCAAACGCTCGATGGTCTGTGGAAAGAACACTTAGCGGCGATGGACCATCTGCGTCAAGGTATCCACTTACGTGGTTACGCACAGAAGAATCCAAAGCAAGAATATAAGCGTGAGTCGTTTGAGTTATTCCAACAACTGCTGAACACCTTGAAACACGACGTCATCAGTGTGCTGTCGAAAGTACAAGTGCAAGCTCAGTCAGATGTGGAAGAAATGGAAGCGCGTCGTCGTGAAGAAGATGCCAAGATCCAGCGCGACTATCAACACGCAGCGGCAGAGTCGCTTGTTGGCGGTGGTGATGAGCATGAAGCTGTCATTGCGCAAGCACCGATGATCCGTGATGGTGACAAAGTGGGTCGCAACGATCCTTGTCCTTGTGGCTCTGGCCGTAAGTACAAACAATGCCACGGCAAGTTAAGTTAATCTGCTGATAGATTAAGCCTACTGAATAAGTAGAATAAAACGTACACTAAAGGCAACTTATCTAAGTTGCCTTTTTATTTCTTCCATTAATTAAGAATTAAGCCTCACATTTACTCCCATGTCATCCGGATTACATTCTTACTCTTCTTTATATAGCTAATCGTCGTTATTCCCCATTGAACATCATTTCATTCTTATCGATAGCCATTAAAGCAAAGCCATCGCTGTAGCAAATTTAACCGTTAAAACTCATTTTGTGGATAAGTCTGAGGATAAAGTGGGGGTATTGTGTGACTAACTGAAAGTATTAAAAAAAGATCCATTTTTCTCAAAAAAGCCCTTGCGGACTTTCTCAATCTCCCTATAATGCGCATCCACTGACACGGCAGACAGCGTAACGCAAGTTAAGCAAAGAAAGCCATGCAGTTCATCGGTTAGCAAGCTAAACGATGAGTGTTGAGAAAGTTGAAAAAACTACTTGACGCACTAACGGGAATGCGTAAAATACGCAGCCCTGACCCGCTGAAAACTCAGTGTGTGGTCAACGCTCTTTAACAATTTATCAAGCAAATCTGTGTGGACACTCACAGGTGTTGAGTTAATCGAAACTGCTTAACCTTCGGGTTGGCAGTCAAAAATTTAAATCAATGTAACAATGAGTGTTCATAGCAATATGTACAGTTTGTTTCTTTAGTTAGAAACAAAAAATCAGAATTCATTGAGCCGCTGAAGTCGCAAGACGGAAGCAACAAAACTTTAATTGAAGAGTTTGATCATGGCTCAGATTGAACGCTGGCGGCAGGCCTAACACATGCAAGTCGAGCGGCAGCACAAGGGAGTTTACTCCTGAGGTGGCGAGCGGCGGACGGGTGAGTAATGCCTAGGGATCTGCCCAGTCGAGGGGGATAACAGTTGGAAA
>NZ_JAKKRM010000060.1:0-778 GCF_025654295.1 Shewanella sp. SM23 | reverse complement strand
AACTCGACTCCATGAAGTCGGAATCGCTAGTAATCGTGGATCAGAATGCCACGGTGAATACGTTCCCGGGCCTTGTACACACCGCCCGTCACACCATGGGAGTGGGCTGCAAAAGAAGTGGGTAGCTTAACCTTCGGGGGGGCGCTCACCACTTTGTGGTTCATGACTGGGGTGAAGTCGTAACAAGGTAGCCCTAGGGGAACCTGGGGCTGGATCACCTCCTTACCTATACGACTAACTTAATGTTTGGTCGAAAAATGCTCCTGCATTTTCGACATTCGGTACATCCGTGTACCTTTTGAGTGTTCACACAGATTGCTTGTTTAGCTTCTCTCAGGAGAAGTCAGAGCTAAATGCGCCGCTAGCCGGTACGCATTGTTCTTTAACAATTTGGAAAGCTGATAGTATTTAATTGCATGAGTCTGTCATGTAATTAATTACAAAACGTTTAATGCGCAAGCATTGAACATGAGTTCTCAAACACTTTATTAAGTGTCTTGAATATTCAAAAGTAAATTATTCTTTATTGAATAGTTTACGTCTAAGGCGCGTCCACTTCTTTGGTCAGAAGTGAGACAAGTAAAACCAAGCTGGTCGCAATGCGGCGCAGATGAGTGAAACTCATTTGGGTTGTATGGTTAAGCGACTAAGCGTATACGGTGGATGCCTTGGCAGTCAGAGGCGATGAAGGACGTAGTAACTTGCGAAAAGCGTTGGCGAGCTAGTAACAAGCATTTGAGCTAACGATGTCCGAATGGGGGAACCCAGCAGCATAAGC
>NZ_JAKKRM010000059.1:0-798 GCF_025654295.1 Shewanella sp. SM23 | reverse complement strand
TCGCTGTGGCTGTTGTTTAAGGTGTAGGTCCAGTTACCGTCGGCATCAATGCTGAAGAAACCGTAGTTGCCATCGGCGACATTGGTTTGCACTTGGAAGACCGCTTCGCCGTTGTCGACGTCGGTGACGGTTAAGGTGCCGGCCACCGTTTGTACTGTGCCTGGCAGGGTGTCGGAATCGCCGTCTTCGGTGACGGTGCCAGCATCGCTGTCGCCGTTACCGAGCGTGATGTCAGCGGGATCGTTCGCRCCGACAATGGTGATGGTCACGGTGTGGCTGGCGGTGCCATCGGCACTGGTGACCGTGATGTCACGGGTCAGGGTTTCACCCGCCTTGAGTGACTGCACGTCGCTGTGGCTGTTGTTTAAGGTGTAGGTCCAGTTACCGTCGGCATCAATGCTGAAGAAACCGTAGTTGCCATCGGCGACATTGGTTTGYACTTGGAATACCGCTTCGCCGTTGTCGACGTCGGTGACGGTTAAGGTGCCGGCCACCGTTTGTACTGTGCCTGGCAAGGTGTCGGTATCGCCGTCTTCGGTGACGGTGCCGGCATCGCTGTCGCCGTTACCGASYGTGATGTCAGCGGGATCGTTCGCGCCGACAATGGTGATGGTCACGGTGTGGCTGGCGGTGCCATCGGCACTGGTGACCGTGATGTCACGGGTCAGGGTTTCACCYGCCTTGAGTGACTGCACGTCGCTGTGGCTGTTGTTTAAGGTGTAGGTCCAGTTACCGTCGGCATCAATGCTGAAGAAACCGTAGTTGCCATCGGCGACATTGGTTTGYACTTGGAAGACC
>NZ_JAKKRM010000058.1:0-877 GCF_025654295.1 Shewanella sp. SM23 | reverse complement strand
CCACGGTGAATACGTTCCCGGGCCTTGTACACACCGCCCGTCACACCATGGGAGTGGGCTGCAAAAGAAGTGGGTAGCTTAACCTTCGGGGGGGCGCTCACCACTTTGTGGTTCATGACTGGGGTGAAGTCGTAACAAGGTAGCCCTAGGGGAACCTGGGGCTGGATCACCTCCTTACCTATACGACTAACTTAATGTTTGTTGAGTGTTCACACAGATTTGCTTGATAGAAGAAAGAGTAAAAGATGGGTCTGTAGCTCAGCTGGTTAGAGCGCACCCCTGATAAGGGTGAGGTCGGTGGTTCAAGTCCACTCTGACCCACCAAATCTTCGTTCTCCTTTGTTAAATTAACACTCGTTTAGTGAACTAAACGTCGCGTTAATTTGCCGCGGATAACTCGATTTGGCAAACCAATCCTTTTAGAGGCTTGGAACATCTTACTTACTCGCACTGCATGTAAATGGGGCTATAGCTCAGCTGGGAGAGCGCCTGCCTTGCACGCAGGAGGTCTGCGGTTCGATCCCGCATAGCTCCACCATTTACACCTTATTCTGACTTTATTGCAAAGTAATAAGGCATATGCACTATGGATAGAGATGCCAAAGATAAACTTAAAAATTATCTTTGGCTTTTTTAAGCCCGCTCTTTAACAATTTGGAAAGCTGATAGTATTTAATTGCATGAGTCTGTCATGTAATTAATTACAAAACGTTTAATGCGCAAGCATTGAACATGAGTTCTCAAACACTTTATTAAGTGTCTTGAATATTCAAAAGTAAATTATTCTTTATTGAATAGTTTACGTCTAAGGCGCGTCCACTTCTTTGGTCAGAAGTGAGACAAGTAAAACCAAGCTGGTCGCAATGCGGCGCAGATG
>NZ_JAKKRM010000057.1:0-890 GCF_025654295.1 Shewanella sp. SM23 | reverse complement strand
ACAATTCCGCTTCGTTTGCTGTCATTCCAGCCCGCGAGTTTTCCTAATCTTAGATAAGCCCAATGCACACTGGGGACTTGTTCGGGCGGTTGGCTTTTTTCCGTCTTTAGCCATAACAACTTCCAGGCCAATGGGCTTAACAGGCTATCGCAAGGCCGTTTTTTCGCTTGTTCAGCTTGGCCTGCGTAACAACGCAGTTGCTGGATACGTGTGGCGATAAATGCCAGAATCACAATCATCCGCTCCAGATTATCTTTGCTTTGCAGCCGTAAGTCTTCCACCTGCGTACCGCCCGTTTTCCAGGATTTATGGAAGTCTTCAATCAGCCAGCGGCGCTCGTAGTAATCAAGAATTTGTTGCGCTTGCTCTGCTGTTGTGACTACCTCAGTCGTCAGCAGGTGCCAACAGAGGCCATCTGCGCTGTCTTTCTCCTGACAACCCACATAAAACAGCGGCACWGACTGGCCCGTTTTATTCGCCGGAACCTTCACGGTAATGGGCGCAAAGCGGATATCACAGTGCGCAACTCTGGCTTTGCGACCGCCTTTTTGTTGCACCTGTACCATCCGCTCACCGGCACTTTGCAGCGTCTCACTAAACGCATAGAGTTTGTGCTGGTCTTCTTCAATACAGCGGCTTTGCATCGAGCGCACAATAAACCGTTGTTGTGTGTCGGTTTTAAAGCGCAGGTATTCGATGATATCGGCTTCACGGTCACAAACCGAAATCACCTTCTGCATCTGTGGTCCCAAGCGAGTCGCCATCGCTGCTGAAGCCCGTTGCCATTTGTAACTTTCTTTCTGTTCATAATCACGTTTGGCACGTTGTTTTTTCTGGCCATAGGCTTCGCGGTCGCGTGCCCAGCGATGCTGCTCAATCAGTCCAACGAC
>NZ_JAKKRM010000056.1:0-1020 GCF_025654295.1 Shewanella sp. SM23 | reverse complement strand
CGGTGAATACGTTCCCGGGCCTTGTACACACCGCCCGTCACACCATGGGAGTGGGCTGCAAAAGAAGTGGGTAGCTTAACCTTCGGGGGGGCGCTCACCACTTTGTGGTTCATGACTGGGGTGAAGTCGTAACAAGGTAGCCCTAGGGGAACCTGGGGCTGGATCACCTCCTTACCTATACGACTAACTTAATGTTTGTTGAGTGTTCACACAGATTTGCTTGATAGAAGAAAGAGTAAAAGATGGACCTAGTTAAATAGGTTTATCAAAGATGGGTCTGTAGCTCAGCTGGTTAGCACCCCAATCCCTTCATAAAGAGTAGGGTGAGGTCGGTGGTTCTAGATGGACTTAGATTTATCAATAAGATGGGTCTGTAGCTCAGCTGGTTAGAGCGCACCCCTGATAAGGGTGAGGTCGGTGGTTCAAGTCCACTCTGACCCACCAAATCTTCGTTCTCCTTTGTTAAATTAACACTCGTTTAGTGAACTAAACGTCGCGTTAATTTGCCGCGGATAACTCGATTTGGCAAACCAATCCTTTTAGAGGTTTGGAACATCTTACTTACTCGCACTGCATGTAAATGGGGCTATAGCTCAGCTGGGAGAGCGCCTGCCTTGCACGCAGGAGGTCTGCGGTTCGATCCCGCATAGCTCCACCATTTACACCTTATTCTGACTTTATTGCAAAGTAATAAGGCATATGCACTATGGATAGAGATGCCAAAGATAAACTAAAAAATTATCTTTGGCTTTTTTAAGCCCGCTCTTTAACAATTTGGAAAGCTGATAGTATTTAATTGCATGAGTCTGTCATGTGATTAATTACAAAACGTTTAATGCGAAAGCATTAAACATGAGTTCTCAAACACTTTATTAAGTGTCTTGAATATTCAATAGTAAATTATGCTTAGTGGCATAGTTTACGTCTAAGGCGCGTCCACTTCTTTGGTCAGAAGTGAGACAAGTAAAACCAAGCTGGTCGCAATGCGACGCAGGTGAGTGAAACTCATTTGGGTTGTTG
>NZ_JAKKRM010000055.1:0-1051 GCF_025654295.1 Shewanella sp. SM23 | reverse complement strand
TGAAGAAATCACATAAGAGTTATCCCCAGGCATTTAAAGATGAAGCTGTCTTGATGGTGCTAGAACAAGGTTATAGCGTTGCCGATGCGGCAAAGTCTCTTGGAGTTAGCACGAGCCTGCTTTACAACTGGAAGGAAAAACACGAAGCCCTGCAACAAGGCATCACCTTAGAAGAGCCTGAGCGTGATGAGTTGAAGCGATTGCGTAGAGAAAACAAAGAATTACGCATGGAGAAAGAAATTCTAAAAATACCCAAGGGGCACGCCGAGGCAAGCGCCTTCTTTGCGAGAGAAATGAAGTAAGATTTCGTTTCATCAAACTGCAATCTCACCTGTTTCCCATAGCACTGTTATGTCGAGTAATGAGTGTCAGTAAGTCAGGCTATTACGATTGGCATAAACGCCCTGCAAACGTGATAAGCCTTGAAACACTGAAGCTTTATCGCCTTGTTCGACAGCTATTTAAGCAAAGTCGAGGCAGCTTAGGGGATCGTGAAATGGTGAAGAAATTGCGCAAGGAAGGCTACCAGGTTAGTCGCTATGTCGTTCGTAAAATTATGCACCGCCTTCGACTCAAAGCAACCCAACGACGCGCTTACAAGGTAACTACGCAGCGAAAACACTCAGATGCAGTGGCTGATAACCTGTTAAATATGAACTTTAATCCAGTATCGGCTAATGAGGTCTGGGCGGGTGACGTGACCTATTTAAAGACGGGTGAGGGCTGGATGTATTTAGCTGTGGTGATGGATTTATATTCACGCCGGATTGTGGGATGGCACATAGACAAACGCATGACCACGGATTTGATATCTAAGGCATTAATGAAAGCCTACAACCTGCGCTAACCAGCGCGAGGGTTGGTATTTCACAGTGACCTAGGCTCGCAATATACCAGTAAGCAATTCGGTAGGCTGCTATCGAGCTATGGTATCCGAGCCAGCATGGGTGATGTGGGAGCGTGTTGGGATAACGCCGTTGTTGAGCGTTTCTTTGGTAGCTTGAAACACGATTGGATTTTTAAAGTTGCTCAACCAACAAGGGAGTTTATG
>NZ_JAKKRM010000054.1:0-1058 GCF_025654295.1 Shewanella sp. SM23 | reverse complement strand
TGCCACGGTGAATACGTTCCCGGGCCTTGTACACACCGCCCGTCACACCATGGGAGTGGGCTGCAAAAGAAGTGGGTAGCTTAACCTTCGGGGGGGCGCTCACCACTTTGTGGTTCATGACTGGGGTGAAGTCGTAACAAGGTAGCCCTAGGGGAACCTGGGGCTGGATCACCTCCTTACCTATACGACTAACTTAATGTTTGTTGAGTGTTCACACAGATTTGCTTGATAGAAGAAAGAGTAAAAGATAAACCTAGTTAAATAGGTTTATCAAAGATGGGTCTGTAGCTCAGCTGGTTAGAGCGCACCCCTGATAAGGGTGAGGTCGGTGGTTCAAGTCCACTCTGACCCACCAATCCTTCCTTCTCAGCGTTGGAAAGTGACTCGTTTAGTGAACTAAACGTCGCCACTGTCCGCCTTGATAAGAAATGATTGGCAAACCAATCCTTTTAGAGGTTTGGAACATCTTACTTACTCGCACTGCATGTAAATGGGGCTATAGCTCAGCTGGGAGAGCGCCTGCCTTGCACGCAGGAGGTCTGCGGTTCGATCCCGCATAGCTCCACCATTTACACCTTATTCTGACTTTATTGAAAAGTAATAAGGCATATGCACTATGGATAGAGATGCCAAAGATAAACTAAAAAATTATCTTTGGCTTTTTTAAGCCCGCTCTTTAACAATTTGGAAAGCTGATAGTATTTAATTGCATGAGTCTGTCATGTGATTAATTACAAAACGTTTAATGCGAAAGCATTRAACATGAGTTCTCAAACACTTTATTAAGTGTCTTGAATATTCAATAGTAAATTATGCTTAGTGGCATAGTTTACGTCTAAGGCGCGTCCACTTCTTTGGTCAGAAGTGAGACAAGTAAAACCAAGCTGGTCGCAATGCGRCGCAGRTGAGTGAAACTCATTTGGGTTGTATGGTTAAGCGACTAAGCGTATACGGTGGATGCCTTGGCAGTCAGAGGCGATGAAGGACGTAGTAACTTGCGAAAAGCGTTGGCGAGCTAGTAACAAGCATTTGAGCTAACGATGTCCGAATGGGGGAAC
>NZ_JAKKRM010000052.1:0-1112 GCF_025654295.1 Shewanella sp. SM23 | reverse complement strand
GTTCGTCCATATAAGAAACTTACTGATAGGCTATTATTTGTTAGTTATAGCCTATCAGATATTATTTCGACAGATAGCCAAAATTGGAGAATAATATGTCTCACGTAAGTACAAATAATTGGATGAGTGCACTAAATAAAAGTTTAACATTAGACAAAATTTCTATACCTGGCACACATGACTCAGGTACAGAAAAGGCCCCCCCAATAGGCGCCAGAACGCAAAACTTTGATATTTATACCCAGCTAAATGATGGCATTCGTTTTCTAGAYATTCGAGTCACAGCAAACGGTTCAAAATCTGATCCTCTAAATATTTATCACGGTATCATCAGCTGTGATATTTCTCTAGGCGATGTGCTTAATGATTGTCTCCGTTTTCTTTCCGAAAACCCAAGTGAAACAATTGTAATGTTAATGAATGCAGCAACAAGCAGCGTTGAAGGCGTACAAGAGAAGTTCGATGATTACGTTGCGCAAGAGAAATATCGAAATTTGTTTTATTTGGGAGCTAGAATACCAACATTGCAGCAATCTCAAAGTAAGATTGTCTTGCTAAGGCGCTTTTCTGGCTGCTCAGGTATAGATTTATCACATGGTTGGAAGGTTGATGAAACTTTTGCGTTAACAACACCTGAAAACCAGATTTTTGAAATTGAAGATCAATATAAAGAGCATGATACTCATAAGAAAATGGCGGCAGTTGAATCTTCAATTAATCGCGCCATACAGACCCCTAATGATGGTGTCATGCACATTACTTACAATAGTATCTCTCAAGGTGGGCATACTCCCTATCAATACTGTTGGGGCGGCGGGCTAGGTAAAGTCGAGCCCATGATGAATCCAGGGCTTACTGAATTCTTACAGCGTAAACAAAAAGGAGACCGGCTCGGTATTGTCGTTTTAGATTTTTATAATAATGAATTGAGTAATATAGATAATAGGAATGCAGAGCTTATTATTAATACCAACTCTGATGTAATATTAAAAATCTAGGGTCTGTTGATCTTTCTAGAGTGTTTTTTAGACAGCATGGCAAGACGTTATAATTTTCTTCGCCAAAAGTAACCATAATCCTCAAGCTATGCCAAGACTTATGCTAACCGATGC
>NZ_JAKKRM010000051.1:0-1142 GCF_025654295.1 Shewanella sp. SM23 | reverse complement strand
GTAAACGTGGGCACCATTGGTCACGTTGACCATGGTAAAACCACACTGACTGCAGCTATCTCTCACGTACTGGCTAAGACCTACGGTGGCGAAGCTAAAGACTTCTCTCAAATCGATAACGCTCCTGAAGAGCGTGAGCGCGGTATTACGATCAATACCTCTCACATCGAATATGACACGCCTTCACGTCACTACGCACACGTAGACTGCCCAGGCCACGCTGACTATGTTAAAAACATGATCACTGGTGCTGCACAGATGGACGGCGCGATTCTAGTAGTTGCCTCTACAGACGGTCCAATGCCACAGACTCGTGAGCACATCCTGCTTTCTCGTCAGGTTGGCGTACCTTTCRTCATCGTGTTCATGAACAAATGTGACATGGTAGATGACGAAGAGTTACTGGAATTGGTTGAAATGGAAGTGCGTGAACTTCTGTCAGAATACGATTTCCCAGGTGATGATTTACCAGTAATCCAAGGTTCAGCTCTGAAGGCCCTAGAAGGTCAACCAGAGTGGGAAGCTAAGATCCTTGAATTAGCCGCAGCACTGGATTCTTACATTCCAGAACCACAACGTGATATCGATAAGCCGTTCCTACTGCCAATCGAAGACGTATTCTCAATTTCAGGCCGTGGTACAGTAGTTACTGGTCGTGTTGAGCGTGGTATTGTTAAAGTGGGTGACGAAGTTGAAATCGTTGGTGTTCGCACAACGACTAAAACAACGTGTACTGGTGTAGAAATGTTCCGTAAACTGCTTGACGAAGGTCGTGCAGGYGAGAACTGTGGTGTGTTATTACGTGGTACTAAGCGTGATGACGTAGAACGTGGTCAAGTATTGGCTAAACCAGGTTCAATCAACCCACACACGACTTTTGAATCAGAAGTTTATGTTCTGTCAAAAGAAGAAGGCGGACGTCACACTCCATTCTTCAAAGGCTACCGTCCACAGTTCTACTTCCGTACAACTGACGTAACCGGTACTATCGAACTGCCAGAAGGCGTAGAGATGGTAATGCCTGGCGACAACATCAAAATGGTAGTGACTCTGATTTGCCCAATCGCGATGGACGAAGGTTTACGCTTCGCAATCCGTGAAGGTGGTCGTACAGTTGGTGCTGGTGTAGTAGCTAAAATCAT